>CAYTDR010000019.1:0-922 GCA_964436185.1 uncultured Candidatus Obscuribacterales bacterium
GCGGTCGTATCCTCGGGTGAAGCAGATCAGCTTGGCGCTCTGGTCATCAGCGTCTACAACATTGATGACGGGGGCATAACGACTGGCAATCTCTTCATCGAGCAGAAGTTCGCTATCTATGCTTGTGTCGAGATACTCTGACAGCATTCTTCTGTCAGAAAACGATTGCAAATCTATTGGTGTGACCCGCCGCTTACTTCGTGAAGCGATAACAAAGAATCTCGGACGCCTCATAGGCACGTTGAAATCGGTGGAACAGAGCGAATGGCTTTCGACCGCGTAACCGAGAGATTGAAGCTTCTCGAGGAGCAGCTCGTAGCTTTTCGAGCTGGAGAACTCGCGAACGTTCTCTATCATTACGTATTGAGGGCGACGTTCCGGCAGGATGGCAATCAAGTTCAGTAACGCCCTGGCACGCGGATCGTCCACATCGAGCCCCTTGCCGCGCCGGGAATAGGGCGTGCAGGGAGGGCTCATCCACCACATATCCGATTCAGGAACATCCTCGTAGCCGATGTTCTCGAGATTTTTTCGTGTCGGCTGAAGAGCAAAATTATGGGCGAAAGCGACATTGGCGTTCTCATTCTGGTCGAAGGCAGCCACCACCTCGACAGGCATCCCTCGGATCGCCTCTGAGAACGCACCGATGCCTGAAAAGAACTCGATCGCCTTAAGGCTCACCGGTATCCAACCTGCCCTTTTGCCTGTTCACCTAAATCGCCTCTCACCTTGCCGTTCGGCAACAGCCTGATAAACCAATTTTTGCCCAGTCGACTTGGAATATGATAAAGACTTAGAGGGCGATTTAATTCAATTCTGGTGAAAACGTAGAATTATTGGCTGATGGAAGACAATCAACACGAGTCGAAAAAGGTCTGCCTGCTATGTCACAGCCAGGTCGCAACAGAATATTTGAAATGCC
>CAYTDR010000019.1:932-20458 GCA_964436185.1 uncultured Candidatus Obscuribacterales bacterium
GCCCGTACGATGGCGGGGAGCTTGTTAATACGAGCTTTGACAAGCTGATTGGCTCTGTCTTTGCCAACCGATACAGGATACTCAAGGTAGCCGGTCACGGTGGCATGAGCACCGTATACAAGGCGCAACATACATACATGGAGCGACTCGTCGCGGTCAAGTTGTTGCATTCTCACCTTGTCAGCGATCCGTTAAGTATTCAACGATTCCAGCAGGAAGCCAAAGCGGCCTCCAGCTTGACCCATACCAACATCATTACTGTCTACGACTTTGGCGTGGACGAAGGGAACAATCAAGCCTTTCTCGTCATGGACTATCTCGAAGGACCAACCATAGGAGATTTGATCGACAGAGGTGGTCCGATAGCAGAACGAGAAGCGCTGACAATATTCCGGCAGGTGTGCAAGGGTCTGGTGCATGCACACTCAAAAGGAGTTGTCCACCGTGACTTGAAGCCAAGAAATTTGGTTCTTACCATTGAGGAAGACGGCTCGATCCTGGTCAAAATAGTCGATTTCGGTATCGCCAAGATAATTCCGCAGGAGGGTGGTGAAACTCAACATCTTACTCAGACAGGCGAAGTATTCGGCAGCCCAATCTATATGAGCCCGGAGCAGTGCTCGGGCGATAAGCTGGACTCACGTTCTGATCTCTATTCTCTCGGTTGTGTAATGTATGAAGTGCTCACTGGCATGCCACCACTGGTGGGGCAAAATGCAGTTGAGACAATGTCGATGCATATTCACGATAAACCGCCTCCATTTCGCGAAATTGACAGCAGCATAAAGATCTCGCCTCAAATAGAGGAAGTTGTTTTCGCCTGTCTCGAGAAGAAGCCTAAGAACAGATATCAAACTGCCAGGGATATTCTTGACGCGCTACCTCGACCGGATGACGTCACGGAAGGCGGAACCGGCACGGTGGCGTTGCGCATTATCGATATGGGTTCTACCAGCGACCAGCGACCAGGCCGAACGAAGAGGGATGTGCGAAAGCGTCGATTTCGTATCACCGGCAAGGTGACTGCCTTTTGTCTTGCCGGAATCCTCGTGCCGGTTCTTCTATCGCTTGTTGTTTACCAGGGACCGGACGAGGATCCTGGAACTCCACTGGCTAAACTCGTCTGGCAGGCATGGGTATCGGTCGGAGATTTTTTCTCTCGCAATCAATCGCCGGCCGTGGCGATCGAGGCGCTGAAATGGGCAGAGTCGATCGCCGAAAATATCGATTTCATGAACAACCCTCAGCGTTTCAATTTCGAGAAACGCATGGTTACCTTGCAAAAGATGGCCTATGTTTATTCGGCTATGGGCAAAACTCGAGAGCAAGAGGAGATGGTTCAGGAATTCATTGATCTCGAAGCTCGCCGCTGGCGTGAGCTCGCCCTTGATTGGATTCAAGACCTCGACAAATCGGAAAAATACATCCAGCAACTAAAGAAGCAGGGAGAGCCCATACAGCCGCATCTTTCTGAGCCTGATTTGAACTGGGCCGGTTCGATAAGACCGATCGTCGACGCGGCGAGACAAAATGAGGCGAATTCCAATTACGAGATAGAGCTCGAGCTCCTGACAAAATCGGAGAAAGTGATTAGAGAGTTGTATGGCCCGGACTATGTAGGCCTGGCGGAATTGATGTTACAAAAGGCTCAATGCCTTAAGTTTGAAGATCGAATAGAAGACATCATCGAAGAGAGACTGTACGAAAAAGCGAAGGAGATCGAGGAAAAGTACGTCAAGACTGTTATGGGGCTGGAATCGTCCGATAATTTAACTGCCGCGCAGATCGCACACAGACCCAAGTACATTCGCGCTCTCGTGAAACTTGGTCAGTGGCAACGCGATCGTGGTTGGTTCGATTTAGCCCGTCCCAACTTGGAGCTTGCTGTTATCGCGGTTCAAAACTGCCCGTCCATACGGAACAATGAAAGAGCCGAGATATACGGAAGCTATGCGGATTTCCTCGATCAGATCAAGAGTACCGAGTTAGCGAAAGTGTATAAGGTAAAAGCCAAAGAAGCGCGCCACGCTGACGAAAGTATCAAGCTCTGACTGCTTAAACCTGGAGAGATTTAGGACCTGAGCGAGTTGCTGCTGGCAGCTTGCAGGGGACCGACTTTCCGCCTGATAAGAAAGGGTTGTATAGTATTCTAAGTTGGTAGACTAAAGTCTAGCCACTTCGTCAACTCACAGGATTGTAGGAAGCTTGCTTCCATGAGCAACAAAATACAAGTCGATCCTCTGGCGTTTGCCCTGATGGAAAACAAGCTGCTTGCGGTTCTTGTCACCGTTGGGGATGAGATCGAAGATGCAAACAAACAATTCTTGACATTGTCCGGACGTCAAAAGGAACATTTGAGCGGCTTAAGCATGTCGGAGATCTTTTCAGTCTTCGGCAATGAGTTCGAAAGTGTGAATGAACTGCTTCTGGCCTCAGACAAAGACATTGTCTATGCACTGTTGAACAGAGTGGGTGCCTCTCCTGTGATGGTGCGCCTCAGCTCGAGTCGTTATGAAGTTCATGGCGTAATTAAACGCGCTATCGTCATGAACGATTCCGATACCGTGCTCGCTTCCGAAGACCTCAAGCGACAGTTCATGCGCAAAGTCAGCTCCGATTTGCGCTCGCCTCTGTCTTCTCTCAATGGTTCACTCGCTCTCATCCGCTCCGAGAGACTGGCTAAGCTTCCCGACAGTTTGAAAAACGTTATCACCATTGCAGTTCGTAACTGCAATCGATTGACTCTCATGATCAACGACATCCTCGAAAGAGAGCGACTCGAATCAGGAAAAATCACGGTTCAACGAAGAAAACTCGATCTCGCCAAGACTATAGAGCACGCCGTCAAGCTCGTTAGTGGTTATTCTTTTGATGCTGGTGTGACTATCGCTTCCAAATGCGATCCGGACTCTGTATTTGGGGATGATGAACGTTTGACCCAGGTCGTCGCCGTGCTTCTGCGCAGCGCCATTATTGCCAGTCCCAGGGACTGCCAGGTCGATTTGGTATCAAAGGTATCAAACGACATGTGCGTCGTAACCTTCCGCCATACCATGCGAGACGACTCCTGGAGCGTGAGCGAGGCGGACGAGCTGGAGATAGATGCGGACTTTACCAGTTTGAGTCTGGACCTTTGCAAAGAAGTAATGAGATTGCACGATGGTGACTTCAGGCACCTTCCGAAAGATGGCGATAAAGCCGGCTATTTAATCGAGCTGCCGTTAGCCAAGGAAGATTGAGATCGAACCGATCATGCAAGGGTCAGGCAAGGCACCAAGTACGATACCGCATCATTTTTCTTTCGATTCATGTCTCATCGGCAGCCGCACTATGAATTCGCTGCCCTGACCTTCGATTGAGTTAACCGTAATCTCTCCACCGTGCTTCTCGACCAGTGCCTTGCAGATCGCCAGACCGAGTCCAAACCCACGGCGAGCCCCTTTCTGTGTGGTGGCTCTGTGGTATCGCTCGAAGATCTGCTCCAGGTGATCGGCAGGTATTCCCGGACCATCATCTTTGACGGAGAAAATTACTTGTTGTCCTTTTGTTTGGCCGCGCACCAAGACGCGCGATCCTGGAGGCGAGAACTTCAGCGCATTGGAGATGAGATTGATCAATACCTGGATAATTCGATCGGGATCGGCGACAAAAGTTGCGTCGTTGAGGATGTCGGACTTCAGCTCGACGTTGTTTCTCAATGCGCACTCGTGTTGAGTTTTAATCGCCTTTTCTATCAACAGTCCGCCTCTTGTCTCTTCGAAACTTAGTTCGAAGTCGCCCACATCCAGCGTTTCCGCGTCGAGCAAGTCGTTGACCAGATTGACCAGGTAATCGGCCGTTCCGTGAGCACGCTGTGCTGCCAGACAGAGCCTGTCCGGTAGAGAGCCGTAAGATCCTTCGTTGAGCAGATCGAGAAAGCCGATAATCGAGACGAGCGGAGCCCGGATATCGTGACTGACCATGAGCAGAAAATCTTTCCGCAACTGCTCAAGCCTGTGCTTCTCGGTAACATCTTCGAGATAGACGAAGAGCTTCCTGTCATCTTCCATCTCTACTTCGTTGACCTGAGCCTGGCAGGGAAATTCTTCACCACCCTTACGCAATGCTCGCAACTCGATCGTAGCCTCGCCTGCCTTCAGGGCGGTCGAGTCAGGAATGAGCAGCGTAACCGGCTTCCTGAGCAATTCTTCGGCGTCATAGCCGAACATCGTCAGCGTTTTATTGTTGACTGCCTCAATCATGCCGGCACGATTGATTATCACCAGGCTCAAAGGCAGGTTGGTGATTATCTTCCGCATCCTTGTCGAGCTGGCGCTGATCACACTATTGAAGTGCTCGATCATCTCGGTTTGCAACTGTGCTAACTCTTGCAGCTCGTCGTATGTTCTTTCTCTATCTAACTCAGTCATTGTTCTTGGCATACGTCTCCAGACGAACCATTGATTTTGACAGCGTGACCAAACTTTAGCAATCGGAGAGGACAGGATGTGTATGTCTTTTGTCCCGTGGTTATTGGATATGAATGTACAGAGGTGAGCCCATCAACCGATGAGCTCGCTCTGCTACCCATATAAACCCAGGATGAAAATCTTTTTTCAGTTTCCGAACTTCGTCTGCCGCTCTTCCACAAGCGGACTTTCCATCGGATGACCGCATGCAGTGCAAGTGCATTCTCCTCTAAAACAACACTCGTCGATCCAGGAGTCTGGTCTTGTCCGCGGTGTTTTCAGGCGCTTCTCCGCCCTCCTGCATGAGGGAGAAATCGAACTTCTTGATGCTAATCGCAATATCGTGGAAGTAAGAGTCAAACACTTTTCGGTCATCGGAAACCTGTTAGCTAGAGTCGTTCGGGTCACGATTTGAATTTAGTCGGGCCGTCTAACATTCGTATGACACCGTGAAAATTTCGCATCGACTCATCGATTGAGCGCAGGAACTCGGGCTGAATTGCCCAATCCCGGTTTTTTTCCCAACGCTGGGTG
The DNA here is from genome assembly GCA_964436185.1 of uncultured Candidatus Obscuribacterales bacterium. GTDB lineage: Bacteria > Cyanobacteriota > Vampirovibrionia > Obscuribacterales > Obscuribacteraceae > CAYTDR01. The sequence continues at coordinate 5,915 of CAYTDR010000019.1, forward strand.
GTAAAGTGTAAAAGCGAGCCGCTTTTGGCTGTGTTGGTCGTCACGGCTGCTGATGGCTTAGTCCTACGAAAAGCATGCAGAGTCTAGAACCCACAGAACGCTGTCAAACATGCGGCAAGCAAACCGCAAAGAGTGAGTCGGTCTCGCTCACCCAGTGGATTTTTGGCGGCGGTTCTTGCTGCTGTGAAACCATTAAAGAGAAGGTTGAGAAGAGCGTTGAGGTGCACATCTGCGATGCCTGCAGGAAGCCAAGGTATGTCGGCACCAGGCACGGTTCTATAACTCAATGGGTATTACGCTCCTATGCATGCTCATGTTCCTCATTTGTTTCATCAAGTCCGGCACCACAGCAGGAGCTAATCGAGCTGCTTCGTCAAACGCTGGTGCCGGAATCGCGCGTGAAGATGGAGGATGAGAATTTTCCCGCTTTCGATACGAACCTTCAGCAGATGCTCGGAATGGGCGAGGATCGATATATTGCCCTGGAGGCTCTGGGGCACGGCAATTCGGCGCAAGTATTCAGTTGTTATGACAAGTATTTGAGGAAACGAGTGGCGCTTAAAACGCTCGCCATGCCCCACTGGTCGGAGCACAGGATTCTGCATTTTCAACAAGAGGCCAAGATCCTATCAAAGCTCTCACACCCCAACATAGTAGGGATACTAGATCTGGGAATTACAGAACGGCAACAACCATATATGGTGATGGATTTAATCGATGGAGTGCCGTTATCGAAACTCATCGAATGTAGTGGCTATCTGTCGGTCGCATCGGTAACCGCTCTCGTCAACAATGCCTGTCAGGGTCTTCAGTACGCTCATGAGAGAGGCATCCTTCATTGCGACATCGCGCCACATAATATGATGTGCCGGCAGACGGAGGAAGGCGATTTTTCACTCCAGTTCATAGACTTTGGTTTGAGCCGGATTGTCTCTGGCGAGGGTGAGATATTGGAGAGTACGGACAGGCTCGCCGGAAATCCGCTTTTTATGTGCCCGGACACGCTGCTCGGACGCCAGTACGACGAACGATCGGAGGTCTACTCACTTGCATGCGTTGTCTTTTTCGCTTTAACAGGGAAACCGCCTTTTCTGCCGGTGGGCTCGGCACTCTTAACAAGCTCACAGCATGCCAATCGAACGTTGCCTGCTTTGTCGGAAGTCCGACCTGAGTCGAATGTACCGGAAGCCGTAGAGCTTGTCGTTCGAAGAGCTCTTTCTAAGGCACCTGAGGATCGATATATGTGCGTCGCAGATTTTCAAGATGCATGGAACAATGCGGCAGCCGAGTCTGCCAGTCCGCCTGCTAATACCAAAATTATGGGTGAGCTGCGCAATATTGCTCGCAGCAAGAATACTTATATTTTCGTCTTTGGGGCTGCAGTAATTTTCGTCGGAATCATTGTCGGAATTTTTGCAACCTCAAGAGAGCTGGCATCGCAAAAAACTGAGAAGACATATTCGACGAAGCTCGAGAAAGTCGACCTGGACGAGAACTGGAATCGTGCCGGCGCCATCTTCAATGAGCATTTCATACCAGCTTATGACACTATTCCATCAGAAGATCTTTCCAAAGTTCGTCAGGCTAACAGCAGCATGTTGATTACGGAGCCTGAGCTCATACTGGTCGACACCGACGTGAACGACGCAGATTTGAAGATACTCAAAAAGTGTAGAATGCTTGGAGAGCTGGATTTATCCGGGACCCGGATTACAGAACGAGCAATTGACGATATCTCCAGGGTGAAGTCGCTCAAGCGTCTCTATTTGAGCAGGATACCGTTGAGTGCGCGGTCGCTCGCTGAACTATCTCGCATCCCCGCTCTTGAAGAGCTTCGGCTAGATCACTGCCGATTGGGAGATGCGGAAGTTCAATCCATCAGTAAGATCAAGTCACTTCGCATCTTGCGAATCGATGGCAATCCTGCTGTCACCGACGCCGGTGCCAGATATCTGTGCAATCTTCCCAGACTCAGCAGTCTTGCTGTCAGTGGTACCGGTATTAGTGCCTCTGGTTTGCAGATGTTGAAGCGGAATAGAGGCGGCCAGACTCGTTGCTTCGAACAGTCTTTTGGGGGAGTCAAGTGATGTCTATTCTCGTGTCTCTCAGCCAACTTGGTAACTTGTGCAATATCACCGTTACAGTTTATTGCAGGACGGCATGGCAAGCGCATTGGCAGCTTTCAAGATCGTTCCAAACAGTGCTTTGACTTTCTGACGAAAACCCCACAGAATAATAGATTAAACCTTTGGAAAACATCATTACCATTAACCTGCGATGGCTGTGGAGACGGCCGAATTAGGATATCAAACAATGTCTACTCGCCTCCAAATTACCGCTTTTGACCTACATCGAGTGAAATCCTGGTTCGGCTGTCACGAGCGAGAGCTGAAAACGAAATTGAAACGGGAACTGGACCAGCAGTTACAGGCGGAAGGTTCTGACCCTACTGATGATGAGAAGCAGGCTCTAATCAAAGGAGCCCGTGCCCGGCTGTTGACCGTCCTTTATGATGGCGTGGTCAAGTCCGAGCAAGAAGAGACTGACGGTGATGTGGTGTGCGCCTACGTGCTAGCTAAGCACGCCAAGGCTAATCCCCAACCATGGGACGACGGAGCCGGTGAAGAAGAGTGGCAGTGGGCGGAACTGTTTGATATGTTCGAGCAGTTCGAGAAGCAATTCGATGACAGAACCCGGACGCTTCTGAAGTATTTGATCGAAGGTCGAGCATTGTTTGGAGACGGATTCCTCCCGGATGGAAACTTCTATGCTTACCTTAGTAATGACGAAGCGAATGAACTCAGCGAATGCATGTGGCAGGTCTACAACGATTTGTCGGACCTGATTGAATCCGAAAATACCAGCGATGTCGAGTTCAATAGCGACTTGCTGCCAGTAATGGAATCCGTCCTGGCCACGTTGGCTAAGATCGACAGGCACGATATCTTCGTCTGTGCCGGCGTAGCCTGATACCGGCGCTCCGCGGCGAAATTAACAATACCTTCAAAGTTCTGGCGAATATGGCTCTTCTTGCAAGAATGAATTGTTACGACTGCTGTGGCGAGGACCATTTTTCCAAATGCATCCGAGCCTGATTATCAGGTACCATAATCACGAGACTCGCTGGGGAGAGTAGTTCGATCATGCATGATTTCGACGCAGTTCTTTTGGTGTCGTTTGGTGGACCGGAAGGTCCGGATGACGTGATGCCGTTTCTTCGTAACGTGGTGCGAGGAAAGAATGTGCCTGATGAACGGCTGCAAGAAGTGGCTCATCATTATGAGTTGTTCGGTGGGGTGAGTCCGATCAACGAGCAGAACCGCCAGCTCTTGGCCTCGCTTCGCACGGAGCTGGAGGCGAGGTCGATCGATCTTCCAATCTACTGGGGGAATCGCAACTGGCATCCGATGCTTGAAGATACGATGAGGGAAATGGAAAACGCTGGAGTGCGAAAGGCTCTGGCGTTTGTCACCTCGGCGTATAGCTCATATTCCGGTTGCAGGCAGTATCTGGAGGATATTGAGCGAGCCAGACAAGCAGTAGGAGAAGGTGCGCCAGCGGTCGAAAAGATTCCAGTGTTTTACGATCAGCCTGCTTTTCTTCAAGCGATTGTTGAACGAATGCAAGTGGCTCTCGACAAGCTAGGAAGTCCTGTCCATGAGGTGCATGCAGCATTCACCGCCCATAGTATTCCGCTCTCCATGGCAGCAGGATGTCGATATTCGGATCAGTTGACCGAAGTGGCAAAGAAAGTGTCGGAAGCTCTGGGGATTGTTGACTGGAAGCTCGTTTATCAGAGTCGCTCCGGACCGCCCTCAATTCCCTGGCTTGGTCCGGCTATTTTCGATAAATTTCGATCTGTGGTCGACACCCGGGCAAAAAATGTAATTGTGTCACCGATTGGTTTTGTCTCCGATCACGTTGAAGTTCTGTACGACCTGGATATCGAGGCGGCAGACCTGTGTAAGGAGATTGGTTTGAAGATGGTGCGTGCCGAGACTGTTGGTACCCATCCGTTGTTCGTGCGTATGATTGGTGAGCGAATCGAGAAGATACTCGAGAGCGGTTCGGTCGCTGCTAGCTTGCAAGAGATTGGTGATGCCACCTTATGTAGTGATACTTGTTGTTTGTATCCCAGAGAGGTGAGACCGGGTGCGAGGCAGTCGCATAACTGATTTCGTTGCTTGAGGTCGACGCTAGTTATTCGTCAACGAGTATTGCTTCTGCAGATCGAATACCGGGAATCTCCAGGAATCTCCAGACCCAGGCGGAAATCAGTAGAATCTCCACTATCCTGGCGTTCCAAGCTTTTAACAGCTTCGTAATTAATTAGTTCGGCAGGTCTCTTTTGGCTGTGCCTTCGATCGATTGACGAACGTGGGCCAGGGGGGCTTGGTTAGTGAGGTAGGTTCGTCTGCCGGTCTGTTTGATTCCCAGTTCGTTTAGCAGTCGAGGGATGTCTATCCATTTTGGTTTTACAGCCATTTGTTGATAAAGGTCTTCAAGTACTTCGACGCCGATAGCTTCGTCGCCGGTTTCCAGCGCTTGCATGGCTGTCCAGTCTGATGCAGCAGTTCCACCTCTTTTTGCAATTGCTCGCAGTGCATGTTCCAGACCTATTCTGTTATTGGTCTGCTTGCGAATTTCGATATCCGCCAGCAGGCAATAGAGTGCGCCACCCCAATACACACGTCCGAAAGAGGTGACGCCGTTCAAGCCACTACTGTTGGTGCTGGGTAAGCCCTTATGAATGTTCTCAGCCAGATCTCCCCATAACTCTTCGCGAGTGATCTTGCCTATTCGCATTCTACCGATCGGTTCAATATAGGTGGAGATTCCCTCGGCAAGCCATTTGTGTTTGTGTCCCATGATAGGGAAGGCAAGATGCATCATCTCGTGAGTCATTGTCCAACTGCGTTCCAGGTCACCTCTGGTAGTACCATATCCCAGATCTATCTCGACTAGTCCATAATCTTCTTCATCATCATAGGTTGAAGTCGCGAAACCCACGCCGCCCTCACCAGATGGAGAGACCCGCACAAGAGTTTGTTCGACTGGAAACGATCCGTAGTAAGCAATGACTGCGCGGGCGGCATCTCGGACGTATGCGCAGATTTCGTCCCTGGTTAACTGCAACCGACCTGGCTCGACGACGATATTGAAATTCGCCCTGCCTACCGATAGCTGAAACTGTCGTTGGCTAGCTGCTCCCAGTGAGGGGAGGCAGACGACTGCTACCCAGATGCAGCAGAACAATATATAGGATGTTTTGGACCTCATGTTTTAACTGACCTGTTTGCTCCCTAAAGGTTTCGCTTGTTAAGGGAGTGTAAGGGCGAGATTGGTAGAGGTCAAGGGATGCCTTTTGCGGCGTTTGAGACCTCGGTTGAGTCCGAAAAACCTGCAAAATTCAGGGTTTAGCACCAACTGAGAGCTCGGGAAATTGGATTCTTCCCTACCATTGACGATCCAGGCAGATTAGTTTGGATTCCAATTTGTGCGCGGACACCGGCCGGTTAATCTGTCTGATAATTTTGTTCGCCAAGCTGCCATCCCTGTCGGGAATGGCGGTTTATTGATTTGTCGAGAAGTGCATAAATAGTGGATCTTCAGCGAGGTAACGGGAGGTTAAGAATGCCAAAAACCGCAATCCATTGCCGACACTTGTTATGCCAATCTTAAGAGTTTGGCAATGTTTGCTCTTGAGAACAGGGCGAACATTAGCCTGGTTACATTTTGCTGCGTTTAACGCGCGGTTTACATTCTCCTCTTGTTAACCTCTCCCTGATTCCGATGAGTTATGGTTCACATATCAGGGCAACCCAAAAAATTTGCAACCGAATTTACTTCCTGTCTACTCGCTTAGCCGGCGAGGAGGAGAACTTTCATGACCCAAAAGAGACCGCAAGGTGACAGTCCGGAGACGAATCCAGAGTCGCAAAAATCAAAAGGAGAAGAGCAACTCATGTCGAAAAGACGAGCACTTATCGTTGGTGTAAATGACTATCAAGGCACATGGAATGACCTTCAAAGCTGCGTCAAAGATGCCGAATGCTTCAAGGATTTCCTCAACCATAAATTAGGTTTTTCAGACATCAAAATTCTGACTGACAAACAAGCAACACTGTCGAGCGTCGTGTCAGCATTGGATTGGCTGACCGAGGGTGTAACAGCTCAAGATCGCGTGGTGTTCTACTATTCAGGTCATGGTACGACGAGACCGGATGGTAACGTCATGAGAGAGTTTCTCAACCTCTATGATGATCTGCTGCAAGATGAAGAACTGGCGAAAAGAACTCAGAAGCTTCCAGAAGGCGTTTTCACTGCGATAATTGACTGCTCGTTCTCCGGCGGAATTGAAAAGAGACGGTATGAGTCGATCGTTCACGGAATCGGAATTGGCGAAGCACACTTCTCATCTCAGGCTCCCAACCTGACCGTCGAGAGAGCCAAAATAAAATCTTTCGTATCAGATCCGCAGAATCTTCGCCATATAGAAGAAGCGGAAGACAGAGCCACATTCTACAAACCGTTCGCTGAAACCGCCAGACTGACTGCCAGTGGATTCAGACAGCTTCCATCTCGAGTGAGCGATGAAATGACGGATGGTGTATTCCTCAACGGCACACTTCTCATCTCCTGCCTGGAGAACGAAACTGCCGTCGCATGCACCTCTAAGACCAACGGACTGTCGGCGTTTACATTTGCGCTGCTGAAAGTATTCGAAAGATTTGGCGTTTCCGTTCCTATCGATGAACTGACTCGAACGATCGCTCTCGAGCTGAGAGCCCTCGGCTTACGCCAAACTCCCCGCGTCAAAGTAAGACCGGAAGGTCTGCTGATGAGATCGCTGATGAACCTCGATCACACATTCACTTTCGGCTCCAACTCAGAACGAGTTGATAGAGCGAGATTGACCGAATCGATCGTTACCGGCGTTCTGCAAAGACTATCCAATCCAATCACTCAACAAACCGAAATCAACGTTCAAACCAACCCCTCACAAGCATGGAGAGAAAATATGTTTACTCAATTTGATCAATCTGTTATCGCCAACATCGTGTCTTCGATTCTTCCCACGGTTATTGATGCTGCGCAAAGAGAGCAGATTCGTCGGAGCTATATGCAGCCCTCGTATGTGAACCAGCAAGGACAGCCTTGGACCACTGGCTTGACCCAACATGCTCCTTATCAGCAGACTATGGGTTGGACACAGCAAGTCCCGTTCAACGCTCCTCAAACCATGATGGGCTATGCACCGCAGTACGCACAAACTCTTCCTGGCTTCGGTCAGCATTCACAAGGGTTGTTCCCGCAAGTAGGAATGCAACAGCAGCCATTCGGATTGCATCAGCAATCGTTCGGCCTGCATCAGCAGTCACCGATGAACCACATGCAAGAGCTTTGCTCGATTGAGTCTTGCGAAAGAGTAGCTCAGCAAGTACTGCAGAACTTCCCGGTAGAGTACAGACAATCTCTCTATCCGATGGTCCAGAACATTCTTCCTCTGGTAAAAGAAACCATTGCCAGAGAGTGGATGAGACAGTTCCCTATCTCCCAGCAGATTGGTTTTCAGCCACGTGATCGCCATGCTCTTGAAACCATCGTCGCCTCAGTGTTGACGTCTGTGTTCCAAGTGATCGTTCGCGGCGAGCACCTTCGTGGTCAGTTCAATCAACTTGGACAGTTCAATCAACTCGGACAATTGGGACAACTCGGACAACCCAGTCAGTTTGGACATGTTGGTGGACAGTTCAATCAGTTCGGTCAACTCGGTCAACTCGGTCAACTCGGTCAACTCGGTCAACTCGGTCAGTTCGGACATGGACAATTCGGACATGGACAGTTCGGCCAAGTAGGTCAGGTTGAGCCTCAGATCGTCAGCCAAACAATCGCCACTGTATTGCCCGTGATCCTCGAAGTAGTGGAAAGAGAGAGAGTAAGACTCAACCAACAGGGTCAGACTTTCAATCCTGAAGTTATTCGCGTAATCTCGCAGGAAGTAATCAGCCGCGTACAGCCGCTGGTACCACATGCGCCACTATTCGCGATTGTACCGACCGTAATCGAAGCAATCGTAAGACAGCAGTGTGCACTCAGTGGACAGCAACTTCATGCGCAAACCACTTCGCTACCTGGCACTCAGCAACTGAGAAACCCAGCACTCGTATAATCACACCCATCGCGAATTCCACGGGGGGTCACCAGAAATGGTGGCCCCTCTCCCTCTATTTGGATTCGCTTTCATGAGGACAACGAGTTCGTTCCTCTGCGAATCTAGGTTGTGGCGATGTCGTTCAACTGGATCTTGCTGTACCAGAGATGTGTTGTTCTGTCGTGTTGTCTTGATTTGATCCGTGCCATCTGCTCGAGCCGGTGTTTCTCCTGACTTCTCAAGTAGGCGTGAAAGATATGTTCAGCCATACTTATATGTACTCGATGTTCCACTTCAGGTATTGTTGATTGCCGGGCAAGCTTGAGACAGGTTCGACAACAGCAAAGCTGCATCTGTTGTCATCTATTCGGTTTGGCGATGCATTGCTCGAATACCTTCCTGCGCTCCTGGTCAGTTGAATGTTTGTGCAAGTATTCTAATTCTCGGCTGTCAATGAGTTCAGGCGATAGAATCTACAGTGCCGGTCTCTGGGGCTTTCTTACATCCATGCAAATTCGGCAGCTTGTTTTGCTACTCTCTATTTTCGGGCTTATCGCCTCGATGACCTTAATTGGCAGTGTAAGCTGTCTTCGTGATTCTCTTGTTTGCAGCCAGGGGTTCCAGTCGCTTTCATCATGCCTTAGCGTTCCTTTCTGGTGGAACGTTCGCGCACCGCGAGTAATGCTGTGGGCATGGGAGACGTCGACTGATTTGTCCTGGATCGATGTGAAGAAGGTGGGTGTGGCGTTCCTCTCAGAAACCATCACCCTGTGCGATCGGGGGATTCTTGCCAAGCCGAGAATGCAAAGACTCGAAGTGCCACCAGATACGTATTTGGTCGCGGTTGTCAGAATTGAGTCCAGTCGTCATGCACCGCCGGCGCTCTCAGCGGAACAACTGAGCCAGATTGTCGGCTGCATTAAGACGCGCATTGAGGGACATCATTTCAAAGCATTGCAAATTGATTTCGATGCGGCTAAGTCTCAGCGCCAGTTTTATCGTCGGCTAATGACTAAGTTGAAGAAAGAGCTTCCTGGGACTAGCCTCTCGATGACTGCGCTGGCCTCATGGTGCTTAGGGGATCCATGGCTGAAAGGTATGGAAGTCGATGAGATAGTACCAATGTTCTTCGTTATGGGCGCGGACAAACAGAACGTCTTCTCTTATTTGCGTTCCGGCAAACCTGCAAAGAGCTTTGGAAAACGGCTTTCCATCGGACTGGCGGTAGATGATGAAGAAGCGCTTGCGCTCTTTGCTCGTGGTGGCAAACCAGCCATGATGCTAAGCGGAAAAAGGTTGTATCTTTTCTCAGGACGCGGGTGGACCAGGTCGAAGCTGGCACACGTGCTTGATAGCGTTGACATCTGAAGGACAAATAAATGAGATCCTACTCAATCAATAAAAGGATAATTGCTCTGGCTGTATTCAGCGCTTTGGCAATTTCATTCGCGCTTCAGCATGTTGTAAAAGCCTGTGGGCCGTTCACCAAAATGGCGGTCTTCTCGCACAACCTGCACCCGGACTTCCCTCTCAGTCGATTTTGTCAAGGTGAACTGGGAGTTTTACAGTCGTCGTTCGCCAGGTCGTATCTGGTGGTCGCATACAGAATTCTCACCGATCGCAAATCTACTCCTGACATGCTGAAGCAGTTCGATGCCCTGTGGCGGCGACGTCTGGGTCCTTCGGAAGCTGATGTTCAAGCGGCTGCAACAAAATGGATGGAGGCGCGCAAGCAAGTAAAGAGCGTAGCAATTCCTTATAAGGGTGATACCAGCCAGTATTTGTGCAATTACAACGCGGGATCTTATGAAGGTGCGTATCTCAATTTCAACGCCAGCTCGTTCGATACGGCGACTGCAACTTTGAAGGAGAAGATGGGCAAGTATGGCGCCGACGACTCGCGACTAAAAGAATGGGTTGTTGCGCAAGACGAGATCCTTGGACCGTGTTTGCGTGGATATAACGAGAAACCGAAGACCACGGAGATGCTGCAGGAGTTGCCCGAATCTGCTGATGCAGAGTCGAAAGCGGACAGAAACTATCAAATCGCCTGTCAGAAGTTTTACCTTGCCGAATATGACAACGCTCTGGAAAAGTTTCGGGACATCTCGCAGGACTCAAAGTCAAAATGGAGCAAGATTTCCAACTACATGATGGTTCGGAGTTTGTGTCGCAAAGCTACGTCGTCGACGCTCAATCTGGATGCCTTGAAAGAGGCTCAGAAGCTGGTTGAGACAATCCTCGCGTCAAAAGATTTGTCTGATGTTCATTACGACACACGCAAGTTGGACGGCTTTATAAAATTCAGGCTGGAGCCCAACAAGCGTCTCAAGCAAGTTGCACACGTGCTGCTGGAATCGAACAGTAAGTATGACTTCTCCGAAGCGCTGGGCGATTACACGGTTTTGCTCGATCATTGTCTGGCTGATGCGTCGCCTGAAGGAGAGGAAAATACTACTCCGCTTTCCATGAATAAAGGTGGCTCGGCAGTAAGCTCCAATCACGATGTTGACCACCTGGCAGGCGTTTTAGTGGCGCTAGTTGGTCTAAGCGCATATTATTTTAAGCGCCCGCGCTCGCAAAACGGCACCGTACCAGGTGGCATGTCCATAATGTGTATTTGTCTTCTGACAGTGCCGATGTTTATTTTGTCTTGTTCTAAAGGGGATTCGAAAGCACCGAATTCGAAGATAGCTCAAAAAGCGGAGACAACTCCCCTGACGCCGCCGAAGGCCGAGAAGATGGAAATGCCTGACGACGAGCTCAGCACCTGGATATTGAATATGCAGTCGAGCAAAACTGACGCGCTCGACAAAGCGTACACGGAGTGGAAAAAAGATGGATCCGTGGCCTGGCTCGTCGCTACTGCTACACACCTGACCAGCAAGGACGCACGCAAAGACGAAGTTCTTGAAGCAATCCGCAAGGTCGACGCTGATGCGCCGGCGTATCTTACACTCGCATATCACCAGATGAGACTTTTGAAAGAGTCAAACAAGGATTCCGATGCATTGGCAGTTGCCAAAGCAGTTTTGACATTGTCACAGGCTAACCTGCCTCCTTCGACACGCAATATGTTTGTCGCTCAGATGACGGATTTATGCGATACGTACGATCAATTTGCCAAGATTATTGCAGTCAACCCGGCCGTGATTGCCTGGGATTATGATTCTTCGGAGATACCTGAGCCCGATACTGATTGGGCGAAAGCCGACAAACATAACACGTTCGTCTCCACGCCGCTTTGTTTGACACCTCAGGCCGCAGATGCCATAAATCAAGCGGCACCACTGACGGTATTGGCGAAATTGGCGAGCAGCACATCTTACCCTCAAGGGATAAGGCTAAACCTGGCGCAGGCCTGTTGGGTCAGGAGCATCCTCCTGAAGGATGACAGTACCGCTAAGGCTATGATCCCCGTTCTTTCCGGTCTTCGTCTTCAGCTAAAGGCACCACTCGATGCATACAACAGCGCCGCTTCGCACGCAGAGAAAGAGTTTTTGGCCATGTCTATGATTCTGTCGAATCCGGCCATGCGTCCTTATGTGACCTCAGGAATCGGAAGAGAGACTGACTTCAAAACTATAGACAACTTCCGAGATAACTGGTGGTGTGAGAAAGCGCCGTCGGAGCCGCAGGGTTACTTCTCTTCAACGGAGGAAGATAAGAAAGCCGATAAGAAACCTGAGCTGGCTTTTCTCACTAAGGAAGAAAAGGAGAGGGGCGCAAAAGAATACGATAGTTTGACGAAACTAGGTCCGGCACCGAACTGTCTTGCTAAGGCAGTCGTGGCGTGGTCTAAGACGAAACCGAAAGACGCACGACTTCCGGAAGCGTTGCACAATGCTGTCAGGGCCACCAGATACGGTTGCACTAACGAGGAGTCCGTTAACTACTCCAAGGCGGCATTTCAAGCGCTGCATAAGCAATTCCCAAATAATTCCTGGACTGAAAAGACGCCGTACTGGTATCAGCAATAGGCAGGTTACTTACCGTTGGATCTAAATCAGCCGATCTTCTAGTGAATCAAACCAAAAGGGGGCCTGGAGTGCTGCGCCCCTGGAGCCAGCCGGATATCTCATCTTCTGCTATAAATTAGGAAAGATGGCGAGTTTTGGAATGCTTTTCAGAGGTGAGCAATGCGAAAGAAATCATTCAAGCCATTCGTCTACAGTTTCGCGAATCGCGTTTTGAGCAGGCAGTATGCGGGTGTTCCGCTGAACGAAATCTTGCTTTGGTATTCGACTCTCACCATCCTCTGCGCGTTCGTCATGCTGATACTAACCTTTTTTTCGGATTCCAGCGGGTTGGTCTTGGGCAGTCTTGGCTGTTTCATAACCAGCAGCTGGGCTCGCACACTGTTATTGGTCGGGAAAGACAGAACTATGAGAGAAGTAGTAAACAGTACTCGGTTCGAACGCGATTCAGTCAAGTCCGTGATGGGCGACGAGTGTTCTTCCTTCCAACATTCCGTTTTCCTCAGCGCGATGCTCGTGTCCTTTTTCATTTTCGGTGCCAACGAGGAAGGAATAATGTTGTTGGATGGAGCCCTGAAGTGGGCAATGATAGCCGTCTACATATTGATACCGGTCTGCATCGCCTGGCTGATTACGAATGCACTTAGCGTAGAGTTTGATGGTCAAGCCGAGTAGCAGTCTCTACATTTAGAGCTCAACGCTGGTGAAAGTAAAGAGCGACCATTTGCGCTCTTCAATCCAGGTTACTCCTTGCTGGAGTCGCATCAGGCGAATGCAGTCGTTAGCGGTTGACCATACGCAAAAAGATCAGGCACGCGCTTCGGAAAGTGCGTGCCCGATCCTGGTAGGTAGTCCACTTATGAACGATAGTCGTCGCGTGTTCATTAGGTCGACTTCTAAAATTTAGCAGTAACTTGTGAAAAAGTTGTGACACGCGAAAAGTGCCTACTGGCTTACAGTCACAACTATTTTCCCCAGATGCTGATTCGACTCCATGTACTCATGAGCGCTCGCTAAATCGGCAAAGTCGAACTCTCTGGCCACGATTGGTTTGAACGTACCTGACTGAAGTCGGGACGACACATAGTCTTTTCCACGTGCCAGCCGTTCATTGTCTTTGGTAATCTGAAACATCGTATATCCTCGCACTCCTACTCCCTTCTTCAGCGTGGCACGAAGTGGAAACGGTGTCGGTTTAAGACTGAGCGCTCCATAGACGAAGATTGTTCCCTCGAACGCACATGCTCTGGCCAAATCGCCCATGATTGGCCCTGCGATTGCATCAAATATAATATCGGCGCCGTGACCACTGGTGATGGTATCAACGTGCTCACAGATAAGTTGGTCATCAGTGACGATGACATGATTTGCGCCAATATCAAGTAGCGCCTGTTTCTTCTCTGCTGTACGGGTCGTGGCGATTGCAATTGCGCCTGCATCCCTGATTATCTGGATCGCCGCGCAGCCGACACTGCTACTGGCCGCGGTGACAAGAACATATTGACCTGCTGACATTTGACCAAGCTCGACAAGTGCACCATAGGCGGTGAGGTAAGCCATCCAGATGGAGGCGGATTCGCTTGGGGAAATGCTTTCCGGCATATGGGCGACGAATCTCGCCGGAACTATCGCCTGTTCGCCGTACACACCATGTTTACTTTGGGAGAAACCAGGTATGGTGCTCACATAATCGCCGATTTTGAAGTCTGTGACCTCGCTTCCAACTGCATCAACGATGCCTGCTGCTTCATATCCGATGCGGGCGCCGGGCAGCTCTGGTGCTTCGAGGTACAGTCCCTGGCGAAATAGAACCTCCGCCCTGTTCAACCCTATCGCTTGCACACGGATGCGAACCTCCGATGGGCCAGGTTGGGCCAGTTCGCATTCTTCAAGGCGCAAAACCTCTGGTCCACCAATCTCATTAAACCTGACAATCTGTGCCATTCCCCCTCCGGATTGCATTTGTTTATCTGTCGAGGACATGACTCCACAGAAGATAGCGTGATCTTAGAGCAAGTTGGACCTGCAATTAAAATGCCATACAATAATGTTGTTTGTTAGCTGGCGAGAGGTTCGATCCGTGACGTGCCAGCTACCGGCAGGCTTCGCCATATCCACGCGGGCTCGTTGCACGACAAAATGAAATAGGTGTTAAGAGCTTCAATCGAAAATGAGGACGCCAGCATGTCAGTTGATGTAGTTGTAATCGGAAGTCTCAGCCTAGATATGGTATTCCAGGTGCCCCGTCGTCCCGGCAAGGGAGAGACTGTAAAGGGTCACACGTTCAATACCTTCGTGGGTGGAAAGGGCAACAATCAGGCGCTTGCAAGCGCCAGGTCAGGCGGTCGAGTGGCAATGGTGGGTAGGGTCGGAAACGATTCGTATGCTGAACTTGTAATCAATAATCTGATA
>CAYTDR010000020.1:0-20334 GCA_964436185.1 uncultured Candidatus Obscuribacterales bacterium
CTTGCCTCCACCTTTGGGATAAAAGCCATAACGATCGAGCGTAATATCAACCTCGACCCCCATCTTCCTTAAGATAGGTAGAAAAGTGTCCGTGACAAAATCGAACGGTGGCGCCATCGGATTGTGCGTTCCACCGATGAGCGTGACTTCACTGGGAGCGGAGGCCAACATCAATACAGGCAGAATCGTTTGAAAGACAAGCATAGTGCTACCAGCGGTGCCGGTGTCGAACAGGTACTTTCCAGGAGTGACTGTGCCCGGTACAAAGGAAAGCTCGCCAGAGCCTAGACTGTCACCTTCAGTTTCTGCACGGGAGATTGCCTTGGCTGCCCGCACTGCAGTCAGGTGTTGGTTCATCAGCCCGGGCTTTTGTCTTCTCGCCCGTATATTCTTGATGCGGAACGGCTTGCCGGTAATTACAGAAAGAGACAAGGAAGAACGAACAATCTGTCCGCCGCCCTCTCCGAAAGATCCATCCAGCTCTATCTCAATTCCGCCTGACACAGTTCGCTCCTTCCACCAGCAGACACTTTGACCGATTTTGCGTAATACCGCAAAAGAAATACAAAATCCACCATATTAGCAGGGCGTCATATTGACTACGCTTAGGTCCATGGTCCTCGTGGGGCACTCGAGAACCAAATCCCGGATAGGGTCGAGGCGTTGGATATGATGGACACAAACTACACATATAAGATGAACGACGAGATACCAACAACGGACTGCGAACCAAACGAAGCTCAGCCGCCGATGGTGCCTCAAGATTACAATGAACGCAAGTCGAATTCCAAGCCGTCAAACTTCTGTCGACGTGGCATGTGCGAACTGACATGGAAGCCGAATCGCTCTTGATCGGTCAAGGCACGTAGTCGATCGAACTCTGAACAATCAGGAAAAGTTCAGGAATAATCGAAGAATCGATTTGATAGAAGAGGGTTCCGCTCTCTATTTTTGCTTCACGCTCTTCGGCTTTTGCCGACGAATCTCCTCAATCTGTTGCTTCTTAGCCTTGGCTCGCATCTTCTTTTCGAGCTGTCGAGGAGAAAATGGATATGAGCACCATCCGCTTGCACCCGCTGGGCAGGACGAAAGCATGGATAGAGCAGGGTTATTTGTCTTCCTCGATACGCTCCGAGTCGATGTTTCCTTGCTTGAGGTTAATTTCATAACTGCACCTGATACATCCGTTCTTGTTATACCCTAGCACCTATCTGCCATTTAGAGGAGGCCTAGACATATGGATGGCATTAATAGCTCGGGGTTATCAGCCTTACATGGGCGTTACGCCAATATCTTCATTCCACAAAGATGGTCGTTCCTGTACGAATTGCTGCAACATGTCAAAGCATTCGCGAAGATCTAGATCGATAACTGTGATCCCATTTTCTTCCATCGCCTGACGAGAACTGGGAAATGTGCGGTCTTCTCCAGCAACAACTACCGGTATTCCAAATTGAATAGCCGCTCCAGCGCACATTGCGCAGGGCATTAAAGTCGAATAGAGAATCGTGTCACGATAGGTTTTCATTCGTCCAGCCGCTCTAATACAATCGATCTCTGCATGTGCGGTTGGATCACCGAATTGAATTTTGCGATTGTGCCCGCGTCCGATGATTTTTCCTTGTCTGGTAAGGACGGAGCCAATCGGGACTCCCCCTTCTTCAAAACCGTTTCTTGCCTCACCGATTGCTTCATGCATGAAGGCAAGCAATTCGTCTTTTTCCGGAATGCGAAGTTCCACTGGTGCTCTCAGATTTTGTTGGCGATTTGGCATGGTCTCTGGTCTCTAGGGCTTTTTCACTAGTACTTTCTACCACGCTGCCGGCCAAAACATGTAAAACAAGAATGAGCTTCGCCCCCACCTATCCACATCCACACTGCTGAAACTGTTGCGTGCCTGCAGAGATCGGTTCGCCGGAGCGGTATCTTAGCAATATCGACGCAGCAACCGAAAACCATCCCTCCTGAGCAGATCGGGGCGGTGCTTGCTGATTTCATTCCACATTGCTAAGGAGTAGAAGATGAAAACTGGTATGCCACGAGACTATAAAAACCCAATCGGTTACTGGTTCTGGAACCTGATCAACCGCCTGGTAGTTCGGGCTTTCTTTCGCGAGTTCGAGATCACCGGGCTCGAGAATATGCCCTCCCAGGGACCTTTCCTGCTCGTAGCCAACCACAGCTCTCGCTGGGACGGGCTTGTAATTCAGTATTTGCTCAATACGCGAGCCAACTACATGGTCTCACCCAATGAGATCAAAGGAATGCAAAAGCCCGCTGTCCTCAGTGTAGGCGCCTTCCCTGCCAATCCCAGACTCGATCTGGTCACCTATTGCGAACAGCAGTTCCGCAAGGGAGAGCCGGTGGTCATCTTTCCGGAGGGCAATGTTTTTAATGACGGTCAACTCCACAAATTCAAGCGCGGCGCAGCAAAAGTGGCTCTGCATGCGTCAGGCAAGGGAGTGGGAGCGCCTGTGATTCCGGTTGTGATTAGCTATCAGTTCGAAGGAACGAAGAAAGTGAAACTCCAGGTTGAGCGTCCGATCGATCCCGACACGTACAAGACATTGCACGAATCTGATGAAAAACAGGCTGTAGCTTTGCTTACGGACAGATTGTTTCATGATGTCCTGAAGGTGAAACAGGGGACTCAGCCGCTGCCAACCACTGATTTAGCCACAAGAAGAATCGAGCAATCAAGTATGGCTAGCTAGTCGATTGGATCTTCTGCCTCGGTGAAGCCCTGCGGGCTAGCTGTTGCGGGAGATCTTTCCTTGGGGAGTGGACAGGTCCATGCCTCAGGGCATCGTATAGAAGGTTATTTTGCTCTCCTCTCAATCTCATTGTTCGAGCTCATTTGCAGTTGTCGGTCTGCCACAGTTCGCGGATACGGCGGACTGGAAGCCCGCGCTCCAGCACCGTTAATTGGGATAGCTGAGCATTATGGTGATTGGAGATCTAAACACGGCTGGTTCTGGTTATCTTGTTGTTTATTAACTGCCGGAGCAGGCAACTGTGCCCGGAATTGGAGCAGCTTAATAAAACACTGGTAACCAGGTGGTAAATTGGGTCGGAATTCAAGTGGCTGTGAGATCAGCCTGCGGGACAGTCGGCGACTCTTGCCGGCAATCGAGGACACCAACCCTATGCCGCAAAAGCTGTCAACTGGGTCGAAGGTCGATACCCGCGTCGCCCCTTCAAAACAGACCGGCTTTCGTTCAATCAGTAACAATGCTGTTGTAGCGCTGGCATTGCTTGTCTTGTCGTTTGCTTGCTTCGGCTCGTCGCTGGACAGCTATTTCATAGCCAGTGATGACGCCTGGCATTTGCCACTTTTACACAAAGCGCTTACCGAAAATATTTTTCTTCTGCTCCAACAATTCGGGACACCCAGTACCTTTCATAACAGTTTCTTCGTTATGTACAGACCGATCACGGAGCTGTCGCTGGCGCTGGACTATGCCGTTTGGGGAGCAAATGCCTACGGATACCATCTGACCAACATTGTCCTGCATGCGTTGAATGCATTCATGGTTTTCATCTGCGGCCGCAAGTTGCTCGAGCAGCTCGTTGCCAAAACTCAGTTCGAGGAGGAGCGACGCGTCCTCGATCTTGTCGCTCTGGCGACTGCGGTTCTTTTCGTTTCATACCCGGCAAACGCCGAGGTAGTCTGCTGGATCTCCGATCGATGTGACACGCTGGGGACTTTTCTATATCTTTCCACCCTCACTACTTACCTGAGCTTCCGCAAGACGGGAAAAAGACTCTGCTATTACCTGTCGCTTGTTCTCGCCTCTCTAGCCATGTTTTCCAAGGAGGCATGCTCGACAATTCCAGCGATTATTCTGCTGATTGAACTGTTTATCTGGAGGAAAGATGCCAGGTCGGAACAGACCGGCGGCAAGGTGTTCTCCTTGACCGAGTTCGCCAGATCGGCGCGACTGGTGGTTCCCTTTTTCGGCGTCTTCTTGCTGTATTTCACCTGTCGCTGGCTTGCCATAGGCGATCCACTGGTCGGTTATGTAGGAACGGTCGGGCACATTGCAAAACAATCCCTTGTCGACAGGCTTTTCTCAATAGCTCCTTTCTGGCGTCTTATACATCCACTTAACTCGCATATCTTTGGTAGAGAGAGCCAATTGGATCTCATCCTCCGCATTTTCTTCGCCGGTCTTGCCGTGACGATCTTGGCAGGCGGCGTCCTTTGTCAGTGCACGAAAGAAAGAGCACGGCTGGCAATCTTGCTGATTTTTATGGGGTTAGTAATGATTGCCCCGACCGTAAGCGTCTGGAGCATCTCAGAGGGTCTACTGGGAGCCAGATTCGCCTACCTCGGACTCTTTCCATTCATTCTTGGCTTCGTGCTCTTTCTAACTCCCTTCGGGCAGGGCAGAGCCGCTCGCGTATTGAGAACCGCCGTCCTCTTCTTGTTAATAGGCCTGGTTTCCCTCTACACCATGGTATCGGAAGGGAACAGCAGCGCCTGGGTGAACGCAGCAGAGGATGTTCGAAAGATTCGACAACAGGTAGAAGATAGGGTCGCCCGTATGCCGGCAGACAAGAAATTAGTCGTACTCAATCTCCCATACAACAGATCGGGCGTTGCAGTCTTCTTTTCCACTGAGTTTTTGGCGGGTATTCTCAAACCGCCTTTGACAGGCAGCGATATCTCAAACCGCGTAATCGGCCTTGACGGCGCTCCGATGAACAACAGATATGTCAATCGTTCTCAACTGTTGCGACTGGCGGAGACTCCCAATCGATATGAGTTTGTTATCTGGAATAAAGAGAAGCACACTTTCAAACAAGTGCGATTTCCCGATGTCGCCGACTCAAACGAAATGAGACGCGCACTACCTGTAGTTTCGCTGGGCAGCTATAAGAAACCGAATCGAGCGGCTGCGCCACGCCGTTCCAGCTTCGGCAACCGCATAACAGGCAATGACATCGACAGCTACTTGATCTCTGCACGAAAGAAAGTCAATCCGTTTGAAGCAAACACACTGGTCGTGAATATTACAACCAGATGCCTGCAAGTCCAGGCACCAAATGCAGTGGAACACATGGTGGGACAGCTGGCAGAATTTAAAGAGAGCATCTCGTCGGATCAGGACCCGAAGGAGAACAATCAACCCAAAGCTGCGCTTTCCTGGAGCAGTCAATCACTGGATGAATCGGACGAAGACGCTCTCGAGCCGATCGAATTTCCTCTTTATGATGATGGAGTTCCTCGCACATACGAGATAGACCTGAGCCCCTACAAAGAGTGGTTGGTATCATCAGGAATCAGCGCTTTCCGTCTCGATCTTCCGAAGGACAACAATCCTGGGGGCAAAGGACGAAAGACTTTCGCTCATCAGGTTCGAACCGCATACATCAGCAACCAGCACAAGCGCATTCCTGAGCTCGAATGTATAAGCGCCTTCGACACGATGACGACCGGACTCCAGCGAGCACGCGCCTTCCCCATTCGCTTCCAATACAATGCGGCGATGATCGATGGTGCTACTGGAGCAATCGCCGAGATTTCGCAACCGTTCTGTGAGTTCTTCATTTATAGCGGCCACTACAGGGCGAGGAAACCTTCTCGTCATGCCATGAAAACCATCTCCCTAAAAGCGAATCAAGGAAGCTTCGAACTGAATGGATCAGATTTTCCAAAGCACGCCAACTATCAGATCAGAGTGCTAGCCACAGACAACAAAGGTGGTGTCATTGGCCAGTCGTCTGATCCGACTACATTCACGATGATTGCCGATCCATAGTCGACATGTCTTAGCACCGAATCTGCGTTAACCCGCATACATGCGGAGCAGGTCAGGTTTTAGACAGATTCACTCAATAGAATCGAAATTGCCCCACACCGACCATAGTACTAAGCTCCTTTAATTCAAGGCGGTGTTTGCTATGTTCGATTTTCGAGGCGAGTTCGATTTTCCCGAGCCTTCCGATCAACTTTTCGAGTCCGCAGATCTTACTAACCTCGCAGAAGGAGTAATCAACGTCGCTTCAGATGTACGGAACAGAGCCAACCAGTTCCTGCCGGTTTTGGCTCTATTCAACATGGAAGGCGGCTCTCCTGAACTAACCGATTTGCAGAATTCTTCGAATCGAGACGAGCAAAATGCAGCGATACCAATGAGCACATTGCTTGAAAGCACGGAAGAAGCCGATCAACAAGCAGCGAGACAACTGTCGACTATGCTGTCTGGCTCTGCCGAGCAGCGTCAGTTTGCGGTGGCGATTCTCAACCGCCTCGATGGTGGTGACAGACACAGGATGTTGCAGATAGTCAGCGAACAGCCGCAAGCTGCCGATCGACTGCGACTGATGCTCTGCCCTACCGATCCAACCTGGGAGTGCGAAGGAGCTCAACGGCTCCTGCAGTTGTTGAGCGATAGGGAGCCACTAGGAAGAGCAGTACTGGAAGGATTGCAGGCAGGGGGTCAGCGCGCTGATGCCATGAATCACATGGTTGAATTCAACTTCGATGCAGATGAGATAGAAGAGTACACTCGCTTGCCTGCGGCCGCTCAAGAACGTGTGCGAGCGCTTTTGACTTCGTCTGAAATTAGCGCGGTGCCGATGACTCGACATTTGTTGTCGATGCTGGCCAGCCTGTCTTCAAGGGAAAACGGAGAGCAACTGCTGAACATGCTTGGAGGAAGCGAGACAGAACGTGCCGATGCTCGCAACTTGCTACAGTACGATCCCGATACACTGCAAGCGTTCTTTCGACAAGACCAGCCAACGCAGAACCGCCTGAGAACCATGCTGCGATCGGAAGGAGCGGAAAGTACCGCTGCCGGTACACTCATATCCATGCTTGCCGGAGATGATCAGGCACGCACAACTGGGGAATTGCTTCGCAACATGCTCAACGGTTCGGATGCGGAACGAAGCCAGGCAAATGTTATTCTCGGTTTACATGATGCCGATCACCGAAACACGATTTTGAGGCTACGAACTCGCTCAAACACCCTCTTCAACAATGTCGTAGAAATGCTTTCCGGCGCAGAAACGCAACGGACGGCAGGAGAAAACCTGCTTCAGCAAATGGGAAGAGCGAGGCAGAGTCCGCTCGAACAGCAATCTCTCTCGACACTCACCGGCATGTTGAATAATCCCGAGCGAAGAGAACTAGCCACAAGAATATTGGCGCACGGAGATGAAGACGAACGTACTCAGCTAGCTCAATTATGCGGCACAGGAAGACAGCTGGCAGCGGAGCGGCTTCTCACCATGAGACAATCAGACAATCGCAACATCCGAGCCGGAGCGGAATTACTAATCAATTCCGTCGCCTCCGATGGCACCAATCGCAGCAATCGGCTCAGCCAGGAAAGCACCGCCAGGTTGATGGGCTTCCTGTCATCGACCAATCCAGACCAGGTAGAAACTGCTACTAGAATATTGCAGGCTGTTCGTTCATATGATCCCTTCGCCTCCGCAACGCATACTCAATCAATCGAGCAACTGGTGCAGTTGTCGGCGCGGACGACCGTCAGCGGCAATCCTGATCCGCATCCGCTCAACACAATGTTATCCATGTTGGAGACCAGGCGAGGCACGGCGTCCGGATTGCTTGCCATGCTTGGGCAAGGAGAGCAGGCCGGACAGGCAAATACTCTTATCGAGATGATGCGAACGGAAACCGGAAGCCAACAAGCGACTACGTTATTGTCATTGAGGGCAACCGAGCGTACTACGCTTTTGGCACTACCAGTGGAGCGACGTCAAGCCGTTTTCAACTTGTTAATGCCCCGCAACAATGCTGCACCACAAGACGCGAACGATCCCCTCGCTAACCGCTCCAATGCAGAGCGATACGCAATTGGCCAGTCGCTTTTACAAGATCTAAACGGATCGAGGTTTGGATTCGATTTTGATGGTTCTGACAGTCTGCGACGGTCACTCGTTGGTCCTCTCCGAACAACGGCCAGCAATGACGCGATTGTTAGTAACGCAACCCGACTGCTTTCCATGCTCACTTCCAGAAATGCAACTGAGGCAGGGACTGCCGCGACTATACTTTCAACTCTGCCCGATTCTGAAGCCAGAAACAACATGTTAGGTGTCATGTACGGTGACACCATGCAATCGCAGACGGTATCACCTGAAGGACAGCGGTTATTGACGATGCTGAGAGGCAACGAGCGGGAAAGGGAGAGAGCTCAGCTACTATTGACAGCGACTGAAAGCCCGCGCCAGGCGCGCTTGCTCATGGAACTCGCGGCGGGCAATGCGCAGCAACGTGGACAAGCGGAATCTCTTACAGATTTGCTCAGACAGGAGCCGGTAGTAACACGGCAAATTATGAGACTGCTATTTAGCCAGAATCCCGCCCACAGACAAGCAGGTGCACAAGCTCTGGACCTCGTGGCAAACCGCCCGAATGGATTCGACCGGACTGCCGCAGGTAATGAGACGATAACGCTTCTGGGACTGGCGCAAAGCAACAACGAGAGCGTTGCCCTCATGCAGCTTAGAGCTGAGCAGCCAAGAGCCTATGAGCGAATTAACGCGCTGCTGAACACATCCTCAGACTGCAACAATGATGCGTTCAGAATTGTTGAAACGACTCAGCGATTTCTAGAATCCCTGGCCAATGGTCATCCGATATCCCGTCGAATAGCGACCTGGCTGAACAATCAGGATCACGGCACGGAGGCGGACCTTCGCGTCGCATTCGTCCTCATGGATGCAATGGGTCGTCATGGCGAGGCTGTTGTAGGCAGGTACTTGGACACGTTGCAGAACACCGACGCAGGAGTTCGAACCCAGATGAGAGCTGCCATTGGAAGACCCGGACTGGATGGTCTACTCGGCACGCTGGATGGCCTGCTGCAAGGTCCTCAAACCGGCGAAGCCGGCACTCGACTCTTGAGCATGTTGTCTACCGGCAATGTCAGTGAACAACAGGGTGCAAGGAGCCTTTTGAGACTACTTAATGGTTCGCCGGTGCAAAATGATGGCGGCCGCATGCCGGTAGCGAATAATAATCCAGATTCAGGCAGACGTCTGGTCTCCCGTCTCCAGAATCCTCAAACAGCAGAAGAGACGCGCGAGCTGCTCTCTCTCGTGCAAAATCCTAATCAACTTGCGGGTCTGTTTACCCTACCAGACAATCCAGCGCGAAGCGAGCTGTTGCGCATGTTGAGATCCAATGGAGAAGAACGACAAGCAGCCAGGAATTTTCTCGATGTATATGCCTTTGATTCTGGTGTCACAATAGACGCGTTTGATCGGGGAGGAAATAACTCGGACAATGTTAGCTCTGAAATTCTTGCCATGCTGAGCGACAACACAAGACGCCCTGAAGCACTTAGTCTGCTCATGGCGGGAGCTGCACAGCCTGGTCGACTTCGGCAGCTAGGACAGATGATGATGCCGATCAGAGGACGTGACGGTCAGATGACCGAGAATCCATTGCTCGGGTCGGCCCGCTGGTTGTTGCAGGCACTCGCAGACCGTGACAGGGGATCTTCAATTCAACCTCTGCTGGACAGACTAGATCCGGACAGGCTCCATCAAGCAGTTGTACTTTTATCGAGCCAGGACCCTGGACTGCGGGCCTGCGGAGAACATGTTCAAACGCTTTTGTTGTCTGACAACAAAGGCTCAGCGGCCGGCTTCAACGCTTTGAGTATATTGGCTAATCGGGCGACCCGCGAAAACGGTTTGCGGGTTTTGCGAATGCTCACCAGTGACAACAGGGAGCACGAGGAGCTGGCCATGGAGTTCCTCTTAGTGCCACCATTCATATTGACCGGTCATCCACAATTGACTGCGCTTGTGGCTGATCCTCGCTATGTGACTGCCAGCAGATTCCTGATCGAACATCTTGGGGACAGAACGGACCGCGAAAGCATTGAGTCCGTGGACTATCTTCTCCGGCTATTGGCTGGCGAAAGCACTCGCGCGGACGGTGAGCGACTGAGGGATTTGCTCAACGACAGCTCGCAACAGTATGCCGCTTTGCGTGAATTGCAACGACGCCGTCCGCAACCCCCTCCACAAACGCCAAGACCAGTACGATAAGACCGCTACTATTGCTGGGTTCTATAGCAGTATTGATTTGCCGGCAAAAAACGCTTGAGACGTCCACCGTCGCAATTCACAACTTGGCTAGAAAGCTAATGACGGCCTCGGCGATCTCGTCGGCGCGGTAGTAGCACATCCAGTGCTCTCCACCGTCTAGAACACGAAGCTGCGATCCCTCGATAGTCTCATGCAACCGGCGGGCCTGTCCAAGCGGAAAGTGTTTGTCCTTTTCAGCCCAGAGAATCAAAACCGGGCACCGTATCTGGTGATACTTCTGAGGAAGAGAGGGCAGGGTGCCTTGATATCCGGCACACATTTTGGCGATGAACGACCGGCAAGCAGGACGCTTGAAGCTCTCCCACAAGTCCCTCTCGAGCTCCGCCGGCAGTGACACCGTCGATGGCATAAATGTATGCAACGCTCTTTGAAAAACCAGCCAGGGAAGCTTGCGAAGGATGAGTCTGTTCCAACCGAAGTTTCTCAGGATGGCAATTTCGATCGATGTTTCCAGATCTCCAAAAACCAGTGAGTTCATGACAATTACATTGTCCACCCGTTCCGGATGCTCAGCGGCCATAACCAGGGCCGGCTGCCCTCCCATATCAAGCCCGACAATAGTGGCTCGCGGCAAAGACCAGCTATCCATAAGCGTATTCAGCTTCTCGCACATGTGAGAAGGCGTGGCGCCACCAGGCCATTCCTCACTATATCCGGTGCCCGGCCAATCGAAGGCGATTACCTGATAGCTGTCCTGGAGCAAAGGTAAAAGGCGTGACCAGATTTGTAAATTATCCGGATATCCATGAAGAAATATGAGCGGTCTGCCGGTACCGCCACGATAGACACGAACTTTTTTGCCGTTGATCAGTTCTTCGCTTGTGACAAGGAGCACAGACACCTCGATTTAGGCGACCTCGCCCTTTCGTCAAAAGGAGCTTTCGCCGGAAGGGAAACTTGTCGTAAACCTGGCCAGGTCCTTCAAAATCTGTTCGGCGACCAGCACACCCGAGATAGCACAAAAGGAGATCCACTGACCTGGATGTGTAGAGCTACCGCTCAGATAAAGCCGCTTCACATAAGGACTCTTGTGACGCATCCTGCCCGAGCGCATGAAGCGGCTGGTCATGACCGGATTCATACTGCTGCGAAAAAGACAGTACTCCTCGCCCCAGTTGGCAGGAGTTCTCGTCGCTAGAACTTTAGATGTGATCACACCCTCTTTCCACCAGTCCTCAGCAAGAATTTTTTCGAGAAATCGCTCCTGTCCCGACGGTCCGACTCGCTCAGCGTCATCATGTCTCATAGGCGCAATCAACCTGGCGGTCCGCCAATTCTTGATCGGTCGAGGATCGGCTACCTCAGTCTGGATGAAGAGTCGGGTGAGCTCCCTGCCGCCGCGAGGCAGGCGGAACCTCAGGTATGGCGGTGTTACCGGTCCGTTTATTTGCAAGTAAGCGCACACACCGGGCGACTGGAGCGGCATACGTTCCAGGCTGCCGGCTAGCCCTTTCGAGATGCCCGACTCCGACAGCAAAAGATATGTGTTATGACCACCACAGTCAGAAAGGACAGCATCAGCGGAGTGAACCTCGCCATCCTCGGTCTCCACACCACAAGCCGTTCCGTCTTTAATTTTAATCCTCGTCACTTTCCTGGAGAAATTCAACTCGGCACCAGCAGCGGTGAGAGCACGCATCAGAAGGTCCGGTATCATCGCGATACCACCTTTGGGATACCAGGAGCCGGCACCGTGCATGAGGGAAGGCACGAAAGCAAGGGGACTGGGAGCGATGCTGAGCTCCTGCCCGGCAACATGAGTCCAGATGCCAATAGCGTCAATTACCGGTTGAGGAAGTCCGGTAGACTCGAGTATTTTTCCAAGCGGCTTGAGAAGAAAGGGTATTCGATGCAAACCACCTGTGGTGACAAGTTTCAAAGGGCTGGGACGGCTGACATAGAGCATCGGCGACAGGTCACAATGAATCTTCTCAGTGGTGGCAACGAACTGACGATACTTCTTGCCGGCACCCGGCCATTGCTGATCCATCAGGTCCGCGGTCTTATCTAGACTGGCAAAAAACGAGACAGTTTCGTCCTGGGCATTGGTTACCTGATATATATCCTCGATACGCCTGAGCTTAAGTTGATCGACGCCAACTCCGAGCCTATCGAAAGCCCACTCCAGACCAGGGCGATCAAGAAGAATGTAAGGACCACCGTCAAACTCGACTTTATCGATCGTAACACCGGAGGCAAGCCCTCCAGGTTTTGCTCTCCCTTCAAACAGCTTCACGTTAACCCCTGCCCGAGCCAGGTAGAGCGCAGCCGCCAATCCACCCATTCCGGCACCGACAACGATAACGCTAGACTCTTTCATGACACGAGACCGTCAAGACCGATCAGCCGCCGAATCTGGCGACGCAAGAAGGTCTGAACCATGCCCGGACGTTTGAACGGGGGAAATGCCTGCTCGTCCATTTCCGGAACAAAGAGAGCACCTCTTGCGCTCCCGAACTCATAAACAGGGTGGGCGAGCAAGCTCAAACCCGTCGAAAGCTCGTCGGTAAAGGGACCGCGCCAGCCTTTGATCGGCTCGTCACAACCAAAAACCTGTGGTTTCGTCGGTCCACCGAACCAATGACAGGCGGCTTCGAGAAGATTCGACTGGGAAACATTCTTCACACCAACATGTCGAGCGGCGACGATATCGAGAGAAAGCGCATCGGCTCCGGCATAGATTCGACGAGGGCTCTTGGGGTGTTTGCAGCCCATGACACCAACCACGCCATCAGGAATATTTTCGTAGGCATCAAGAATTGCAAACTGAGGTGGGAAAGCATCCACGATCATGGCTGTAGCAGCCGCCATCCGCGCCTGCCTCTCGATAAAAATGAATTGGTCGCAACGAGTCCCCAGCGCATCGAGATTGCCTAAAGTCAGATGAACAGACCAGATTGGATGACTGCGTAATTTACCGAAGGAGATTCTCAAATCCGCGTCCTGCCACGTTTTAGAGATCGAATACTGTGAGAGCCCTCGCTCAAAGCTGTAGTCAACTTGTTCTTCACCGGTATCGACAAGCGAATAGAGATCGGACTGAAAACCGAAGTATCGCCCGACTTCCTGCACCGACCGTCCGTTGAAGAACAGATCGTACAAATTGGGTGATTCGAGAACGTTAATCCGTCGCACGCCAAGTTCGGCCAGATAGCTCGCCAATGCCTGGACGAGCGCTGGATCCACGACAGGCGAACGGTCCTTTTCGTGATAGCCGAGCATGAAAGATGTCTTGATCGCCACTTTCAACTCACCGGCAGTCTTACCTTTCCTCTTGCCGATCTCTCCGACTAGCTCCTTGAGGCCCGCCTTGTCAACCGCATTGCGCAACAAAGCCTGTCCACCAAGATTGTCATCATCTCGCAACACCACAACCGTGCCGCCACTACCGACGGGGCTCTCCAGATCGGAGAGACGCCTGAGGCGGCGTGGAAGGAAAGACGATCCCACCCTGGCGATCTCTTCAGTAAGCGAGGAAACAGTCTTGCCCTCGACGAGCTCGTCCTTCTCGTTTAGATTATCTGCAAATATTTTGAACAAACGGCGATGCCGTTCCTCATCGTCGGCGATTCTGGCAAACTCGGCAAGCGTGTTCTGCTTGTTCCTCCAATCGACTCCGCTGTCAAAATCGGAGAGCAGCTGGCAGAGTCGTTTCCAACAAAGCCAAGCGGTTCTCTCTGCCTCGACATTGAAAAGGCAGAAGTCCCTGAAGCTTCCGTAATGAAGGTAAGGACGTACCTCCGTAGGCACCTTTCCAATTACGCTGCCGAGCTTGGAGATCGCTTGTGCCACCGCCAGTGACACCGGTGCATCTCGCCAGCGCCTGTGATGCAGAACAGAAGTCGCCCATCCGCCCACGGCGCCACCAAGCTGATGAAAGATTGTGGTCGCTTTCAGTCCCGGACTTCCGAATTTCATCAGGGCGCCCCGAACGTAGATGGCATGCATCTCTTCGTCCTTCCAGATCCAGATAAGCGCATGCTGAATCATCTCGCTCACTTCTCGTGAAAGCTTCGATGAATTCAAACGACTCGTCATTAGTGATTCTCGATAGCCAACCGAGACAATCTCCTCTCGTTCGAGGGCTTTGAGCAGAAGCTCGATAATCTCCTTGGCAGGCTGACCTTGCGTTCTATGCTTTACAAGCTCCAGCTCTTTTTCGAACTCGCTGTAAATGGAACCCACCGGGCATAACCTGCTGCAAGACTATCTACTAAGACGTTCACCCATTGTAAGTCAAAATGGTGCGATCAGGGAGAGAACGCGAAGGTTCCATCCTCATTGAACTTCAAGTTGAAAGGGACTTTGTGATCCTGCACCACGCTCAGTGCGAACTTTCCGATCGTGCTACGCCGGACTGTATTGGCCTTGGACCTCGAACAATGCTTGACCGACTCGAACGAGTGCTATACCAAACACATTGTGCTGGTTATTCCTCGATGGTGAAGCCCTGCGTACCGGTTTGATAGTTCAACACAGCAGCCATCTTCGACATGTCGCCAACGATTCTGCGAGCCATAACGCCGGAGGTCTGTTGTCTGAGATCAGCGATGATGTCGTTTGATCTCATTGCGCTCTCCACAGAGAATTCGCTGATTGCCATCCGTCCATCTTCCAGAACTTTGAAGCTACGTCTGGCAATTCCATCTCTCGGTCTCAGTTCCGCGCGAGTGAGCTTGTTTTTGCCTACAACCAGTTCGAATCCAGGAGCGATTGCAACAGTAGGATCTTTGTCTGTAAATGGTCCTTTTTTCAATTGCACTTTAACTACTTTGCCAGCACCATCGAGGTTCATCACACGGATGACATCATCGTTCTGGGACATGAGAATATCGCAATTGGAGCTCACCGCTACCGTACCGAATGAGTATTAGACTAGAGCATTCTTGGAAGTATTTTTGACCTCTACAAGAATCTGTCCTTTGTTGAGTTCTACGGAGAATTCGTTCAATTTTTTATAGGAGTTCGGCTCTTTCTCTTTTACGAGGATTCCGTCTGTCGAACCCTTGAGCTTTGAGCTTTCAGGAAAGTCTTTTTCATTGATTCTCTGAATGCCATTCAATGCCGTATCTGCCGGAACTAGAATACCGGGAGCATTGCCTGTGAAAGCAGGAAGTTGCGATTCCACGTCGATCGGCACAACCACGGGCGGGGTGAACGGAGTCGAGGAGTCCTTCGATGATTGAGGGAAGGAGAATGACGGCGACGAATCGCGCATGTTCGGCATGGGAACATCGTAGCTCGGACCGGCGAACGACTTGAACTCAGGATTGAGAAAAGCGGCAAGTATGAATGTCAATGCCACCACTCCAGATATCAGAATGGAGACAGGATCGGTAGAGCGTTTTTTTGTAGAATTAGTTGCCATAAGCCTTGGTAAAGTGTTTTTTCCTGTGATCGATCGCGAGTTCAGGGGCGCTGTGTGCTTGAAATCCTCTGCCCACACTCTTAGTATAAAACTATTGACTACTGTAGTGAGATGCACGGAGCAGCAGATTTGCGTCATATTTTGCTGCGATTTGATAAATTTCCGCGCTAGTAATCAAGCGGTAAAACCAGGATCGCGAGACAATCTCCGTCCACACCAATGTTTCCAGTCCATTATCGTCTCGGCTCAATGAGGCATTCTTCCTCCGCTCTGAAGGAGCAAAATTATAAGCAAGGTTAAGAGCAGCTAACGTTTTTCTCAGGAAAAACCTTGTTTTTATCTCATGAAGAGTGCTCTTGCGCGTTCGATATAGAGTTCGACGCGCTCCTTAGATTTATTAGTGGAAGCTATCATGGACAGCGTTCGCCAGTTCCGTTCGCCCCACACTGACTGGCTTTACGCGGTCCAGACAGTCAACTGAATGCGATGGTTGACCACGTTCGCTGTCCTGTCGGCAGGCTCTTCCCAATGGTTCCGAACTTGCCCCAGCCGGGCATCCGGTTTCTTCATTGAGCGCTATATTAGAGGCAGAAGTTAAACTAAGAACCTGCATTCATCCTGACGCGAGCAATAACAATGAAAAACGACATCTTACTAGCTCTCACCCTGGTGGCTCTTTTCAATCTATCTGCCTGCACCCAGGAGACTCCTTCAACGGTTGAAGCGCCGACGTCGGACGCTTCCCAGGAAAGCACGACTGCGCCGGCAACAACTTCTCAACCAATACCCGCAGACGCGACCGCCGCGCAAGCTGCAGACGGCACGGCCACCCACGCCAACGACGGCACAGCCGCACAAGCTGCAGACGGCACCGTCCCCCAAACCGTTGGCTTGAACAATGAAGCGGTAGCCGCGGAAGGACAGAAGCAAAGGGCATTAGAAAATGCGGCACGCCAGAAGGCGGCAGAAACTGCGGAAGCCCAGAAGCAGAAGGCAGCAGCGAGTGAAGTCTCACCTGCCGACCAGGAGAAGTTTCAAAAACGCCTGTGGACGAAACAGCAAGAGAGGTTCCGCCTCTATAAGCAAGATCTGGATGACAACAGCAAAGCGGGAATGGCTGCCCTGAAAGCAGGAAAGTTGGATGAAGCAGAAAAGATGTTCCTCGTCGCGTTGGCTCAGGTCGATAGCTATCAAGGACAGGATCTTCGAGAAGCCGCTATCCTCAATAACCTCGCCTCTGTCTACGAGCAGAAGGAAATGTATTATCAAAGCCTTCCTCTATATAGTCGAGCGCAAAAACTATTCATTCGCGCCCAGGGGAGAAAATATCCAGCCGTAGCAATGACCTTGTCAAACATGGGTCGGGTTCTTTCAAAACAGTCACGCTGGCCTGAAGCTGCGTCGATCTATCGCACCGCGGTCGAGCTGACGGAATTGCGCGGTGATAATAAGTCCGAGGAATACATCGACACTCTTAAGTCCTATATAACGGCGTTACGGATGGCAGGCGAAGGTCTGCGATTGCAGGAGACGGAAGCGAAGTTGAAGAAGCTCGAGCCGGTCAAGAGCTGATACCAGACCCGGTTGCTTACTGAAGCACCACTCTAGTCAAGTCCGCTGCTACTTCAACATTCTCGAATATCTCCGAAGCCTCGACGTGGAACTGGTCGAGTTCCTTGTAGCGTGGAGAAAAGTGTGTGAGCAGCAACTTCTTGCAGCCCGCCTGTAAGGCGAGCGTGGCGGCCTGTTTAGCCGTCATGTGGTAGCGCTCGATGGCCTCTTTGCGTTCGTTCTCCAGATAAGTGGCCTCGCATAGAACCAGGTCCGCATCTCTTGCCAGCTCGATCGCCGATTGACAAGGGCGTGTGTCCATCAAGATTGCGATCGATCGGCCTTTCTTCAGCGTCGCCACATCCTCGATTTTAATCTCCTTCCCCTCAACAACCACTGAACCGTTTTTCTTCAACTCACCTACAAGCCTGCCCGAAACACCCGTTCCTGACAGCTTCTCCGGCGAGACGGTCCACCCATCCGCTTCCTGAATCCTGTAGCCGATACAGTCCACACTGTGCTCTAGATTCCTGGTCAACAGTTTGGTGCTGCCATCTTTCAGTACTCGTTCTGTTTTGACAGCCGGAGAGACGGGTCTTGGCTCTATGGTGGCGCCGTCAAAGAAAATCGAGGCATGACGGAGCCTGTCAAAGAAAACTCGTCCGCTGGCGGGAAACGTCACATCCACCGGGTGCTCCACTTTATCGAGCGAGAGTCGTTGGATGACGCCAGGCAAACCAAGGCAGTGGTCGCCATGAAAGTGGGTGACCGCGATGTTGGTAATTTGTGACGTCTTGATGCCGGCAAACGTCATCTGCCGTTGAGTTCCTTCACCAGGATCAAACAAGATTCCCTGCTCGCCGAAGAATACAAAGACAGCGTTATGATTCCGCGTTCGTGTCGGCACCTGACTGGAAGTACCGAGAACGACAAGCTCTATCCTCGACATTTTGTGAGGTTCCTCGCCCTTATCTCGATTTTAAAATAGCCGAACCGCAGATTTTAGTCCAGCACGTGCATACCTGTTGGCGACCAGACAAAGAAAAAGGTCGAACCGCTTTTGGCTGTCCGACCTTCTTCTGTATTACGGGCACGAGTTATGGCTTTTGAAGCTCGGGCTTCCACTCGTCCAGTATTGCGCCTTCAATTGGGCAAGCAGAAAGGCACGCTCCGCAATCGATGCATGTTGCATCATCGATATAGGTGTATTTCGTACCTTTTTCGTTTAACTTACCGTCTACCCAGTGAATGCACTCTACAGGACACACCGGAATACAATCGCCTATTCCCTCGCAGACGTCTGCGACAATGGTGTACGACATTTGGCAAACTCCTCATAGTATCCGTAGAAAAATGGGAGCGAAACCTGTAGAAATCAAGTGCCACTCACATTATCGAGAACAGTCTAACCGAAATATTCATGGCAGCAAACAACTCAATTAAAACTACAGAATTCTCCTCCATACATTTTTGATTATCGCTTAAAGCAAGAGACACTGCTAATACAAATACAGCCTCTCTGCGAAATAATAGATAAACCTTGGAAGTGCAAGGAAGATGTCAGAGGGATATGCATGAAAGATGTGAAAGTTAATGTTTATACGACTGCGGGAAGCCATGTAGGTTACTTCCTCAACCCTGCCATAGAAGCATTTCCGGAAGGAGACTACGAGGTCAGTGGGCACTTCTTCGACTCCAATGGAGAACGCGTAGCAAGGTTGGAATTTAATCCGGAATCGGTTCCATATGTAGTCGACCTGCGAGAACTGGATGGTGTTGCTCACGAAAAGCTGCACAACGTATATGTGCAAAGAGGCAGACAACCTATTCGCATGAGCGGATCAGCGATTCATTGATTTAAAAGCGAAAGTGCCTGCCGATGGGCTTTCGTGAATTGGTTCTTCGTCTTGTTCACATGACAATTTCTTGTGAAGAATTGGTGACGTCAAGACGTTGAGGCTTATTCAACTCGACCAATAATTTCTCTACGTTCGCTTGTCGTTCAACTTGAACGACAAGCCGAGCAATAAAATACGAGCAACCGCTACAGCAAAGCTTCGCACTTCCTAAGAGATCAGAGTTGATAGCCCCGACTAGCAGCAAACCAGGAGCTCAACCTTCGCCAGTCGACTCCCTATCGCCTCGCTCGAGAAGCCAATCACTGCGCCAGACTTCCCGGAACAGTTCCAGTCGGGAAGGCGAGATGTCAAACACAATGCAGAAATACAACGGCAGCCCGTAAAGAGCTGCCGTTGAAAAAGAAATCCTCCAAGATCGCGGAAGGCTATTCTGTGTGCGTCTGGTCTGTTTGGTCTGCGTATTTGGGGAATCTGCAGATTTTGACCCTGGAGGTGTTCAGTCAGATTTCATTATATGTTTGCGAAAACCCCAGCCGCCTATACGATTTCCCATAACTCTTTACAGTCAATCCTATGTTATGGTTGCATATGTAGTACGCATTGATGAAGTAGAGAAGGTTAGCGAAGAAAGGACAAATCGGGCTCATGGATGACGCTTCCAGTTCTGCTAACAGTCACGAAAAACCGCGAGAGCGATTGGTTCTTCTTATCGAGCCTGATGAGGCTGACCAGAAGAAGTGCGTCAAAGTGATTTCTCAATCTCCGCTTTACGACGTGCACGTCGTGGTCACTGGCGAAGAAGGAATAAAGCGGTTCCAATCAGGCAAATACGATGTCGTAGTGATGAACTATGACATTCCGGATATGGAAGGCGATCAACTGACGCGCCAACTGATTATGACTGACCCGAATGCACCAATCATCGTCATGACAGGTGTGGACAGTCCGGAACTAGCACTGCGAGTGTTGCGAGCCGGTGCAATGGATTATCTGCCTAAGCTCGGTGAGTTTCAAAAGTTCCTGCCAAGAACCATCACCACCAATCTTCAGCGTTCAATGCTCCTCGAAAATTTGAGAGAGATGTACTATCGCGTAGAGCAAGCATCTCGCGACGAAGCCCTGCTCAACCGTTTAATTGTCAACATTCATGGTTCGCTTGATCTATCCGACACCATCGAGAGAGCCACTCGATCGCTGCTCGATGAGTTCAAGGTAGCGAGAACCATTACATGCCTGGTCGAAGATCCTCATAACACCATGAGAATTCGGCGCCAGATGACCGGCGCCGGTGTCAAACCAATCTCGGACAAAAGCCCGCTGTTCGAACGTTATCACGACCTGCTTCTCGACATAGGCGAGCGAAGACCACTTGTCGTTCAGCAAGATGATACTTATGCGTTCGCCCAGGACGTGAAGACTGAGATGCTCAAGTACGACATCAAATCGATGATTATG
>CAYTDR010000021.1:0-19949 GCA_964436185.1 uncultured Candidatus Obscuribacterales bacterium
CCGAAAATGACGTCAACCTTGCAGCCAGTTCGGATGCAATCATCATCGGATTCAATACTCAGTGCGACTCCAAAGCAAGAGACGTCGCTGAAGAAAACTCTGTCGATGTGCGAACCTACAGCATCATCTATCAGATCACCGACGTCCTGACTAGAGCCATCCTAGGTCTTCTCGAGCCAATCAGAAAAGAAGTGAAGATTGGCACAGCCGAAGTAAGAGTGCTATTCAAAGTTGGAAAAGGACTGGTTATTGGTGGATGCATGGTTCTCGATGGAAAAATCAATCGTGGTGCAATAGCCAAGATCGAACGCACTGGCGAAATCGTATTTGAAGGTAAGGTCGACACACTGAAACGGTTCAAGGATGACGTGAAAGAGGTTGCCAGCGGCTTCGAATGCGGTATAAGCTTCGACAAGTTCAGCGATCTCCAGGAAGGCGATAAGATCAATGTATATGTCATCGAAGAGACGAAACGAGTCTAAGAGTTGGCAACAAGATCACTGAGGAATTTATTATGGCCCAGCGTTCGCTAAGAGTTTCGCAATCAATCAAGCGTGAGCTAGCCACCATGCTCCAGAGAGACATTAAGGACGAGCGTATCTCAGGGCTCGTATCGATCGTTGAAGTGGAGTGCACTGCCGACTGCAGATCGGCAAGAGTATTCATCTCTGTCTTCGGAGATGAGGACGAGCAGAAAAATACGATCGATGCACTCACTGAAAAAATCGGCACCATCAGAGGTGAGCTCTGCCGTCGACTTCGTCTCCGATTCGCACCGGAGCTTCAGTTCAAACTGGATAAGTCGCTGGAGCGAGGAGCCAAGGTATCAGAGCTACTCGGTAAGATCGCTCGCGGTGAAGTGTAGAAGCGGTAGTTTGGTTCCGGGTCTGTTGCGCCACCAATTGGTGCGCAGCCAGTCGGGCTCGAATGAGCTATTCATAAATGGCTTGGGAGAACTCATTCTCAATGAGTGAGTTTTGGATGAGTTTTCCAAACCGTGGGACAAGAGATGAACGGCGATGAAATCATCATCTTGATCCTCTGGGGATTAAGGTGTATCAACTGTAGAACGGGCTGAGCAAGGCAAAAATGATCGGTTTCCTGAATGTAGAAAAACCAAGCGGGATTACCTCCCACGACCTGGTCGACGAGGTGCGCAGGGCGACTGCCCTTCGTCAAGTCGGACATGGTGGAACGCTCGATCCTCTTGCTTCAGGGGTGATGGTAGTGGCACTGGGAAAAGCTACCAGACTTCTGCGTTTCGTTGCCGACGACAAAGTCTATCTTGCCACCATTCTACTGGGCACATCGACGGACACGGATGATACTGAAGGGACTGTTCTTTCCACCTGCGACGCCACCAGTGTCGATCAGGCACGGATAGCAGAGTGTCTTTCCAAGTTCATCGGTAAACAGTTGCAAGTGCCACCAAAGTACTCCGCCATCAAAAAGGGCGGCATGAAGCTCTATGATTTAGCGAGACGTGGAGAAGCGCCTGACAACATAGATGCGCGAGAGATCGAAGTCTTCTCGCTCTCCCTGGAAAAGGTCGAACTGCCTCACGTCCAGGTGCGAGTGCATTGTTCGAAAGGAACTTATATTCGTTCTCTGGCACGTGATCTCGGTGGAATGTTGTCGGTTGGGGGCTGCTTATCCGCGCTAGTGAGAGAACGTCACGGACCGCTCAGTCTCTCTGATTCGCTCGTGCTGGCAAACTTAAAGAGTATGCGAGAACAGGGAACTGTCGATGCGAGTATCAAAACGATAGACGAGGTGATCGATCTTCCCTGTCTGGATTTGGAAGCCAATCTCGTCAGGAGGCTCGCCTGCGGGCAGACCCTGGAGGCGGATAAGATCGAGCTTGTCCCGGGTGAATACTTTCTGGTCAAACTTTCTCAGCGACCAGTCATGATCGTGAAGCATGTGGAGGATGCGAACATTCTCAAACCAGAGGTCGTACTAGTAGATGCACAAGAGATTTAGTCGCTCAGAAGTACTTACCGTCGTCATTTCGATGGAAGCGGCCCTGCTCTTGCTCTCCACTCTCTGGATGTATCTTGCTCATATTGAGCTCATGGAGCTTCTTGCACTCAAAGACTGGAAACTGCTTCTTATCGGCGTGGCCGTTGGTTGCGCGACCAGCCTCTCCAGTTATCTGATTACTCGTCTGGGAGACAAACTAAAACATCGCCTTGCCTGGCTGGCGGCGATGGACGAACTACTCGAGTCTACATTAAGACCGATGTTTGCCAATGCACTGCCGATCGATATACTTCTCATCTCGGTTTCATCAGGGTTTTGCGAAGAGGTCTTCTTTCGCGGCATTCTGCAAAGCCAATTCGGGTTGCTCATCGCCAGTCTGATTTTTGCTCTTCTGCACTTTCCCGGAAAGAAGTTTATCTTCTATGTCGTCTGGTCTTTCCTTGCCGGGCTACTGTTCGGCTTTCTCACTGACTACTATCACTCACTCTGGGTAGCCATTGCTGCGCACATCATCAACAACGTGGTGAGCATCTCGCTTATCCGTTATGGTGGGTATGGAGCTGAGAAAGAAGCTCCATAGCCATTGTTGCCGCTGGCACCGAGCTGAATTGCAACTGGCTATTTGTTCTTTTGCCAAACTGATTCGCAGACGACGGACGAGTAGTCCGTTCGTATCGCGATCATATGCGCCCGAGGAATGCCATTAGATGCTGTATTCATTCAAGGAGAAAGGGAAGGAGACTTGCTCCTTCCCTTTTCATTTACTGTTTCGCAATTGCCCGATGATTAGCGACGTTTCGCGCCTTTTTTCTTGGCGACTGGCTTCTTAGCTGCTGCTTTGGGTTTTGCTGCGCCTTTTTTGGGGCTAGCTTTGGCAGCGGCTTTTTTCGGTTGGTCGGATTTCGACTGAGCGGTTTTCGGTAGTACCGGCATTTTTTTCTTGCCGTCTACAATCTGCTTCAGATCTTGTCCTGCGCGGAATACTGGTACGCGAGCGGCAGCGATCTTCAATTTTTGATCAGGGTTTTGCGGGTTGACGCCCATGCGTGCTTGGCGGTGTCTTCTTTCGAAGGTGCCGAATCCGACGAGGGTGACGCGTTCGCCTTTTGCGATCGAACTTGTAAGTAGATGCAAAATGGCGGCTACAGTGTTTTGTACGTCAAGCTTGGTCTGACCAGTAGCTTGCGCGATTTCGTTGACTAGTTCTGCTTTGTTCATGCCTAATTTCCTAAAGCTGTCAGAGACGAGTGCCGTTGCGGCCAAAAAACTAGGTGATACTACCATCGTTGATTGTCAGAGTTCAAGGGGTTTTCCAAAGAAATTTTTGTATGTATTCTATATCTGCGCCAGATGCGCACGCAGGCAGTCGTTTATTATTGAAAGCGTAGTGTCGTCCTAACGGCTATCCATGCTCGAATGCGAAGATTCTATATTTCGGCTCGGTAAATTGATTCGAGAACTAACACGATGAATAGAGATGAAACCATTGCTGCTATCTCAACGCCGCCCGGCACTGGAGCGATTTCCATCGTGCGAGTATCCGGCCCGTTGAGTTTTCAGATTATGGAAAAGATTTTTTCCTGCGAACCGCCGCTCGCTGCCGGAGTCGATTTTGACAGAAGGGCGCTGCACGGCTTCATTAACGACCCATCGACCGGAGAGTGTGTTGATGAGGTTGTTTTGATTCCTTATCGTGGGCCTATTACATATACAGGTGAAGACCTGCTCGAAATCAACTGCCATGGCTCTCCTCTATTGACACGACAGATTCTGGATTTGTGCGTAGAAAACGGTGCACGTCTGGCAGAACGAGGCGAATTCACCAAGCGCTCGTTCCTGGCTGGCAGACTCGATCTCACTCAAGCGGAGGCAGTTCTCGATCTGATTCAAGCGAAGACCACCAGACAAGGTCGTTTGACGATCTCCACGCTTAAGGGTCAACTGGGAGAACGGATCAAACAGATACGGCAGTCACTACTGGAGCTCCTTTCAGGAATTGTTGCCGGCATCGACTTTCCCGAAGAAATAGGGGAAATTCCGGCAGTGGATATACAGTCGATCATCCGGGAGATGAGATCGGACATGGAAAAACTGGCTGCGACAGCCCGCTCAGGGCGGTTTCTCCGGGAAGGGCTGAAAATTGCCATCATTGGACGTCCCAATGTCGGCAAGTCCAGCCTGCTGAATCGTCTGCTTCAGTTCGATCGAGCAATCGTGACCAGCATTCCCGGTACAACGCGCGATTGCATCGAAGAGCCGCTGGATTTGAACGGTGTTCCGATCGTTTTGATCGATACAGCCGGTGTTAGGAGCACCCATGATGAGGTGGAGAAAATCGGCATAGATCGAACCACCAGAGCCATAGGCGAAAGCGATCTAGTCCTCGTGATTTACGATCTCAGCCAGGGCTGGAACGAGGACGATCAGCAAATCATGAGTCTGGCTGTGGACGTACCTGCGATTCTGGTGGGTAACAAAGTCGATCTACTGACTCCGATGGCGACCCATCAATCCCATCGTCTCGCCCATGAATCATCTCAAAATTCCTCAGGCGAGACAGCCATTGCCACAGCAGCCTCCAGCGCCACACTAGTCGAAGAGGAGCGAACTCCTGGCGACAGTGTGATTGATCGCATAAACATTTCTGCAATGACCGGTGAAGGTATCGAAGCGCTTTCTCATTGCATCGAAAAATGGGCGCTTGCCGATGAATCGATCAAGGAAGCAGGCGGATCGCTCAATCAAAGACAAGGCGCTCTGTGCAACAAAGCCATCCAGGCGCTGGAACTGGTCGAACAGGCAGTGCAAGACGGGCTTCCACAGGACTGCCTGGCTACAGATCTGCGTATTGCCATTGATTGCCTCTCCGAGGTATGCGGAGATGAGGTAAGCGAGGAGCTTATCTCGGAAGTGTTCTCGCGCTTCTGCATCGGCAAATGACCATTATTTAGTTTGGGGCAGCATGAAGCTTTCCACTTTCGCTACCGGCAAAGGACCCAGATCGAGTGCGGCATCGTGGAACTTCACCATGTCGAACTCTTTTCCTTTGCTTTCCTGATACCGTTTGCGAAAACCCAGCCACTCTCTCAGTCCCACGTAATAGGTCGGCAGCTGCGTCGAGGTTAGCTTGGCGCGCTTCAGTTTACCCTCGGCCTCCGCCTGTGTCTGGAACGTATCGTTGACCATCAGGCTGAGCGCTTCTTCGTCTGTCATGTTCATCGTGTGCATCTTGATGTCGAGAATGGTATTGGCGATCACGCGCAAGCGAATTTTCTTCATGACCAGCTTGAAGCGAGGGTCTGTCTTCAGATAACCTTCGTCCATCATCACCTGGGCGATGTACTCCGCCCATCCTTCTATATATGCACCGTTACCGTAGAGCGAACGCAACAGCCGGCGCCGCTCAGGCTTAAGATTGTTCAGATGTTCGAACTGTGTGTAATGACCTGGCAGCGCTTCATGGATGGTCAACCACTTCAAGGCAAAATAGTTGTACTCTCGCAGCTTCGATTCCGCCTTCTCCTGCGGAACAGATGGGTCTATAGGGGTGACCCAGTACTCCGCCCGAGACTCAGGCTCTAGCGGCGGTGCGCTGTGGAAGCCCGCCACGGAGTAGACGCCTCGCATATATAGAGGAGTGGGAATGACCTTCAAGTTACTCCGTGGAGAGAGAGTGACAATCGTGTTGCCGGAAATAAACTTTTTGATCTCGAGCACATCAGCTTCAACAGCCTTCTGCAATTCGTCCCGGTGTGGGTGTTCATCGGAGATTTTTGAAAGCACCTCACCGATTACTTTGTTCTCCAGCGTTTTGCCCACTAAATCAGAATGATTGCAGTTCTTGAACATCTTCTTGTGAAGTGGAAGGGCAAGCTCGAGCATTTCCCGGCGAACGTTCTTCAAATCCGTCTCGGCATCAGACAGCAGCTTCTCAGGCGTGACGTCTGTCTCCATGACCAGTTTGAACTTATCTTTGTACAGATCCTCGCCAAGACGCCATGAACGGGGTGAAGGTCTCTTTGCCAGATCCTCGGACAGCCAGGCGGAGAACTCCTTCAGTGCTGTCACTGCCGGCGGTGCCACCTCTTCGTATCGCGCTTTCAGGCTGCCACTTCCCACTTCGCTCGCCAATGTCGTCTCGATCATTTCTATATTGCCGGCGTTTTCCTCAATTGCAGTCTTTAGATAGACCGGATCGGCGTCCTCCATGTAGCCCTTGACCTGCTTGAGGAGACGTGGAATCTCGCTGATTCGCGAGAGCACATGACCTAAACGAACATCTTTCGGCGCATAGTCTGCATATAGAGGCTGGGCGATTGCACTGCCGATGAGCTCGACTTGAACTGTCGGATTGTGCCTGTATGTTTGAATACGATCCACCTCGAGCAGGTAGAGACCGATTTGATCGTTGATTAAATCGAAGTCGGCTGCGTCCTGGGCATTGAGCGACTCCCTGGGAGTTTCTTCTTGGAAGCGGTGGCGCCAGGATTTATAAAAAACCAGGTCATCGTAGATCGCCT
This sequence comes from uncultured Candidatus Obscuribacterales bacterium, assembly GCA_964436185.1. Lineage (GTDB taxonomy): Bacteria > Cyanobacteriota > Vampirovibrionia > Obscuribacterales > Obscuribacteraceae > CAYTDR01. Next base: position 6,504 of record CAYTDR010000021.1, read on the forward strand.
CCAGACTGAGATCATCCAGAACGGCGTCGAGTTCGACAGTTTTACCTGTCTTCTCATCTAGATGCTTATGGTATCCGGCTTGAGAGGCACTGTGAGGAGCCCTGGCAAGGGTTTCTTTAATGAACTGGTCGCTCAGACGTGCAAATTTTTCGGACGACTCACTCGCTCCTGACGGGTCAGCAGCTTCGGTCGACATAGCAAAGGATGAACCGAGCAAAATGCTAGCTGCGATGATTGTATAGGCTCGTCTGGCGCGCATTCTCATGACATTTCTCCTGAATTGCTGCGTGAATGATAGCAAGTCCAGTGAGTTCGTATCTCAAACGCGTGTTGACTCTTAAAACTTGGTAAGCGCCCAATAGAGAAATATCCTCATCCACATTGGCAGCAATTCGTCCCCGCTCTTCGTTTACTCTCAAGAGTAAAATCACACCGATAACAAAGAAAGCCGCACACGATAGCAAAGCTATTCGGTAGTTATGATTGGTGAGATGCCGCAAGTTAAACGAAGGTTGTGTTGTTTCTCGGTCTGGCTCACGCTGTTTACTCTGAAATCTCCTTCGCCGATTTCGCGGTGCTGAGCGTCTTTTTGAGCTCATTGTCAAAACCGCATGAACAGTCGTTTTACGAAGAATGAAGATTTCTTGAAATATGTGAAACTGTGCAGACAAAATTTGTATCTTGAAAGTTAGAGGCCACAACTTCGCTTCGCAATCGAGCCGAAGAAAGGCCGCCCTCCCCAAAAAGATAGATTCGGTTTGCACTGCTTATTGCAGTGCTGATTGCGCTTGGAAAAACTGCAAAATCGCACAATCAATTAGCCGAAATCTTTTGTGAACATGAGTGATTGGCTGGAACATGAAGACAGGATTCATCGCCTATTTAAGGATATGGAGGTGGAGAAGCAGCTTGGGAGTTTGTTGTTCGTCGGGTGAGCAGCCCACATTTATAGATAGGGTTTTGCCATTGAAGAGTATGGAGGAGAATGGATGAATAAGGATAACGACAAGGTGTTTCGGCGCGCTCCCGCAAACGTAAACCTGGGGTATTTTCAATTTTTTGTTTTGGTGGCTGGCTTCTTTTCAGTTGCCACATTCGGTTGGTTTGCAAATCAGTTTTTCACACCGTCGGTGGCAAGCAGTCTTGAAACGCCCCGGATCGCAGTGACGAACGGACCGGGTTCTGCATTCATGACCAAGAATATCATTGCTGACATAGCGCGGGACGGCGGAAAGAGTGTTGTAAATATCGATACTAAGCGTGGTGTCACCGTTCCTGATTCCGCTTTTAACTTCGGCATGCCATTCAAAGACTTTGAATACTTTTTCGGCGGCAAAAGCCCGCTTGGAAGACGACCGCAAGGCGACAATGAGAATGGTAGCGAACCCAGTGAAAATGGCGGTGGACGCAGCCGCAGTCCTGGAAAAATGCAAGCCTTCGGCACCGGATCTGGTGTTATCATTCGCTCCGACGGATATGTTCTCACAAACAATCACGTAATTCAAAAAGCGGATGACATACAAGTCACTCTCTCGGATGGCCGGCATTTGACTGGTAAAGTGGTTGGCCGTGACAGCTTCACTGATCTGGCGCTGGTAAAAATCGAGGCGAAAGATCTGCCGGTTGTCAAACTCGGCAAGAGCGACAAAGTCCAACCAGGCGATTGGGCGATTGCCATCGGCAATCCACTCGGTCTTGATCACACAGTTACTTTCGGCATCATCAGTGCGCTTGGAAGATCGCTCAATTCAATCGGATCGAACGTTGAGTTGATCCAGACGGATGCAGCCATCAATCCCGGCAACTCTGGTGGTCCGCTACTCAACATCGATGGCGAACTGATTGGACTGAACACAGCAATCCGTGGTGACGCTCAAAACATCGGCTTCGCCATTCCCGTCGACGTTGCCAGCAGCGTTGTCGATCAGCTCTTGAAAAACGGCAAGATCGACAGACCGTATCTGGGTATCTACATGCAGGACATGTCCACTGACCTGGCGAAGTCGCTGGGCATGCCTGCGGATTTCAAAGGCGTTGTTGTCGCGAAAATCTCGCCGGATGGACCGGCGGCAGGCTCGGGATTGCAACCCGGAGACGTGATTGCCAAAATCAACGGCAAGCAGGTAACTGATGGTAAACAGGTGCAGACGATCGTGAGAGATCACAAACCGGGCGACAAGCTGAGCATGCTGCTCAACCGTAATGGCTCTCTAATCGCTTCGGAGCTGAAGATAGGTGACTATCCGGTCGACACCAAGGAAAACTAACCCCCGATTCCGGAAAACAGAGAGCTGGTTCAATTGAGCCAGCTCTTTTAATTTCACGCCGATCCATAAACTTCGCTGGCGAAAAATGACTTAGTAGCCTGTTTTGTCGCACAGCTTGGTTTGTCGCACAGGAAAATATTGGTTTTCTTTTCGTCTTTGCCGGCGCGCCAGGCGGGGTGGTGTCCTTTGATGTTCTCATGAATTCCTTCTCTTGAGCTGTTTAGTTTGATGCTGCGCAAACTGCCGGAAAGCGCAGAATGATTTTCTCAATTAGAAAGAAAAAGATATGCATCGGACTGACGATTATCCAATCTGCTATAACTCCTAACTATCTTCAGGGAGGACACTAACATGCTTACATTGACAAAACCGGGAATCGAAGAATATGCCCTGTCCAAAACGGACAAGCATTCGGAGCTCCTGGAAGAGCTGATGAAAGAGACCTACAAAACGATGGACATGCCGCAGATGTTGACCGGTCCCATCGAAGGGCAACTTCTCAAGATGATTGCCAAGTTGGTGGGCGCAAAGCGCATAGTCGAGGTCGGCACTTTCACCGGATACGCCACATTGCAAATGGCTGATGCTCTTCCTGATGACGGGAAACTATATACGCTCGATATCAACCCGGTATGTCTAGCAGTAGCGCGGCGATACTTCGAAAAAAGTCCGCATGCCAAGAAAATTGAGGTTCTAGAAGGTCCGGCACTAAAGTCTATCGAGTCCCTCGAAGGACCTATTGATATGGTCTTCATTGACGCCGACAAAAGAAACTATCTCAACTATTACGAAGCTCTGCTGCCCAAAGTAAAAACGGGTGGAGTCATCCTCGTCGACAATGTTTTGTGGAGCGGGCAAGTGCTCGAACCGGCAACGGAAGACGACCACGCGATCGTGGCACTCAATGAGCGAGTAGCTTCGGACGACCGAGTAGACAAGGTACTACTGACGGTGCGGGACGGCGTATTCTTCATTCGTAAACGCTAAGGTAGCTTAAAACGTCCTGGAGCGATCAGTGACCAGGAATCGTAATCGAAAACAATAACGACGGGCGAGCTTAATCAGCTCGCCCGTTTTAACGCGAATGGCTAACTAGAACGTCTTGCCTCCGCCACATAATAAATCTATTGGTACGCCACTATATGCGCAAAAAGTAATAGGTGACCTGGACTGCTCTAACTTCATGCGAAAACCAGCTCTGTTAGTCGACCTGAAGCCATGATTGAAAAGTATTTCGGCTGAACGATCTTGGCATCCACGCTCACAAACGCCTGGTACTCCATGAGCAGACAAATAGTACGCGATCTGATATAACCTTTTGATGGTTTTTGAAGCTCCCCGGCAATTTCGTGCCCAGTCGGCCGCATTCTCGGCGGATTCTTTGACGCTTCAGAGCTGATGGTACAGGTCTTTCAGGAGCAGTTGAGATGGCTACAGCAGTAGACAAGTTACAGCAGACCAGAGTTTCAGATGTTCTCAAAAAAGATGCGATCGGCAAACAAGTGAGAGTTTGCGGATGGGTAAGGACTAGACGCGATTCAAAAGCGGGATTCTCGTTCATAGAACTCAACGACGGTTCGACTCTCAAAGGTGTGCAGATCCTGGCTGAAACTTCTTTGCCGAATTATGAGAGCGAGATTTTAAAAGTCACCATCGGAAGCAGTATCGAAGTATTGGGTGAAGTGGTTGAGTCTCCCGGAAGCGGGCAGGAAACGGAAGTCAAAGCTCAATCGATAAAGGTTTACGGATTCGCCGATCCCCAGACCTATCCACTGCAAAAGAAGGGAACGTCCTTTGAGTTCTTGCGGACGATTGCTCACCTGAGACCGAGAACCAACTCAATAGGTGCAGTAGCCAGGGTGCGCAACGAGATTTGTCGTTCCATTCATGATTTTTTCCAGTCGCGTGGTTTTATCTACGTCCATACACCGATCATCACCGCTAGTGACTGCGAAGGCGCAGGTCAGATGTTCCGCGTCACTTGCCTGGACCTGGCCAACGTTCCGAAGAAGAAGACGGATGATTCCAAGAATGGTGAAGTCGACTTCGAGGAAGATTTTTTCGGACGTCCCACCAACTTGACGGTGAGTGGACAGCTCAACGCAGAGATCTATGCAACGGCGTTGACGAACGTGTACACCTTCGGGCCGACGTTCCGAGCAGAGAACTCCAACACCTCCCGCCATCTGGCCGAGTTCTGGATGGTCGAGCCGGAGATGTCTTTTTGCGATTTAGATGGTGACATGCAGGTTGCCGAAGATTTCCTCAAGTCTATTTTCTCCAACGTACTCTCCAACTGCGGAGAAGACATGCAGTTTTTCAATGAGCGGATCGATAAGACCGTCATCGAGACTTTGAAGCACATCGTCGATAGCGAATTCGTACGTATTTCGTACACCGAAGCCGTAGATGTTCTGAAGAAATCGGGAGAATCATTCGAGTTCCCAGTCGAGTGGGGAATCGACTTGCAGTCCGAGCACGAACGCTACTTGACCGAGAAGAAGTTCAAGAAACCAGTCATTGTTTTCGACTATCCTAAAGACATCAAGGCGTTCTACATGCGCCTCAACGACGATGGAAAAACCGTTCGAGCAATGGACGTTCTGGTTCCAAAAGTAGGGGAGATTATCGGCGGTAGCCAAAGAGAAGAACGGCTCGACATTCTGGAAAGCAGAATGATCGAGTGCGGACTCGACCCGCATGAATACTGGTGGTATCTGGATCTGCGAAGATTCGGCACGGTTCCCCACGCAGGCTTTGGTCTGGGACTGGAGAGAACTGTTCAATTCGCCACTGGTATGGCCAACATTCGCGACGTAATACCATTCCCACGAACACCTAAGAGCGCTGAGTTCTAATTCGTGTCAGTCCGACAACGGAAAATGTTCGGGTGGTAACTCAGATCCAGACGCCAGTTCAAGTGCTTTTCGGCCTGCTCGGCTGCGACGGGTACTTTTTGGCAGGTCAAGATCAGCTAGTCGATGCTGAGGTCTTGTCCGCAAGCGGAGGAACCTGCTGCGGGCTGCTTGTTCATGGAGACAATCTCGAGTTCCTCAAGGCCAATCAAAAGACGCTTCGGGCAAGCGTTCGCGTGATATACATCGACCCTCCATATAACACAGGGAATAAACAGCAAGCTTACAGAGACAGTTTTCAACGGCAAGAATGGCTCGAGTACATGCGCGATTGCCTGGAACTGTCACAGCCACTCTTGAGAGATGACGGCTCGATATTCGTCAGCATCGATGACAGCTTGATGCCATGGCTGCGGATTTTGATGGATGAAATCTTCGGGCAAGATTCCCTGGTGGCCTGCATTGCTTACGAACGATCGGGCAGTGCCGGGCTCGGACAGGGTGGCACCATAGTTAATACCAAAGAGTATGTGCTTTTCTACTGCCTGGACAAGTCCAACTTGAATGAAGTTGGATATGAGCGGGAGCTGGATTATGAAACTATGAAGCGATACCGAAAGATATTGCAGAACGAGGGAACTCGTACTCCGATCGCTGAAATCGAGGGTTCAAGCGGAAATCCGGCCAGCCTCTACGAGCATAGTGGTTTCAGCATCGATACCATTTCATTGAAAGAGTTCAGTCAGCGGAAGAAAGCGATCGATGCAGAATATTTCGCATCTTTCGAACGAATCTTTCGCACACAGAATGTCCAGAAGGAAAACAGTTTCCAAATCGACATTATCCAGCGCTTGAGTAAGGGCTCTCTCTACAGTGTGGACTACATCCCCACCAGAGGTCGATACAGAGGTGAGGAAAAACGGCTCTATTACTGGAACAGAGAGCTGTGTGCCTGGCTCAAGGATTCAAGTTTCAAACGAGATGGTTGCATCGTCAAAAGAAATAAACTGACGGACTTCTGGTCTCACGCCGAAATTCCCAAGGCTGATCTCGCCAATGAAGGTGGTATCAATTTCAAGCGCAGCAAAAAGCCGGAGCACCTCTTGCATCGACTGCTGGCTCTGGCCAGCAACCCTGGAGATCTAGTGCTTGATTATTTTCTCGGTTCCGGCACGACAACCGCAGTTGCCCACAAGATGAATAGACACTACATTGGTATCGAAACTGGTGAGTACTTTAATGAGTGTCCGGCAAAACGCATGTGCAACGTGATCAACGGTGATACCACCGGCATCTCCAAACTCGTATCATGGAAGGGCGGTGGTGCGTTTGGCGTGAAGTTGCGAGGATAATCCCCGCAGCCAATCCGGTGATCTGAAACCGACCGCGAAAAAAACGTCGTTCTATTGAGGAAATGGTAGTGAACTCCCGGCAATTCTCCAGAGATCTCTACCAAGATCGCTGTATTCAATCGAATATAACTCACGACTGGTGAATTCACCAGTGGAATAGCGACATGCTCGCTGTAGTCTGAAGTTGTTCAATCAAACGCGGAATGATTCGGGAGGGAGCGAGATGAGCGAGCGTAATATAGTTTCAGATTCAAGCAAACAACAGTCTGATGTCCATAATAATGATGGGGCACAAAACTTGTTCGAGAGTGCATACGATTTTGGCAAGCAAATAGTAAATGACTTCAAGACACAAGGGCCGCTAATGGCGACGGCCTTGACAGACAGAATTCAACACAACCCGCAAGAGACGGCGATCGAGGCAGCTGCTATCGTCGCAGTAGGTGGATTAGCGGTTGCAGCAGTTACCACTGAATCACCTATCCTGCTGGGAGCAGCAGGAGCAGCAGCCATTGCCGGCGGTCTCGGAATCGCCGGCTACGAAGCGAAGAGAGAGATCGAGAGACGCACCGAAGATCACAAGTGACCTCAGACTTTACGATTCACCGCTCGCCGCCGTGCCAACGAGAGCTCTGCCAGGCGTGACCAGTGAGGCCTTCGACACTCCAGTGTCGGCACTCTGGCTCGCCTGCAGCGCTTCATTAATCGCCCGCACGTCCTGGACTATAAGCGCAAGTTCCTGAGGATCGATCGCCTGTTCCGCGTCGCTTATCGACATATTTGGAACATCGTGGACCTCGATCATCAATCCATCAGCACCACAGGCGATGGCAGCTCTGCTCATCGGACGAACGAGTGAGCGTTTACCGGTGGCATGACTTGGGTCGACAATTACCGGAAGATGCGTTAAAGACTTCAAAAGTGGAACAGCGCTGAGATCAAGAGTGTTCCTCGTGGCTTGCTCGAAAGTTCGTATTCCTCTCTCGCAAAGAATGACATTCTTGTTGCCTTGTAAGAGGATGTATTCGGCAGCATGCATGTATTCATCGATAGTGGCTGAGAGACCACGTTTCAGTAAGATTGGTTTGTCGGTCCTGCCAACCTCGCGCAGCAGGTCGTAGTTGTACATATTGCGAGCGCCGATTTGCAAAATGTCTACGAACGGCAGAGCCAGCTCGATCTGATCGATCGACATAATTTCGCTGACTACTGGTAGTTGCGTCTCTTTTCCCGCCTGAGCCAGAAAACGCAGCCCTTCCAAGCCAAGCCCGGGAAACTCATACGGGCTGGTTCTCGGTTTGAAGGCGCCACCTCGCAGCATCGTCGCGCCCGCTCTCTTAACCCGCTGTGCCAGTCCGATTATCTGATCAAGTCCTTCAACAGAGCACGGACCAGCCATGATCGCCGGCCCAGGTCCAAGAGTAAAAGGAGCTGATCTACTGTCTGATTGTGATACTACAGATGAGGCGTCTTTGCTAACCAGTGGATACGTCGGTGAAAGGCGAACTACCTTCACAACCCCTGGCAATCGGGAAAATACATGGGTCGGCTGAGAACGAACGTCAGACAGAATAAAGACGGTTGTCTGCACGGCAGACCTGATTAGCTTCGCTTGCACACCCAGAGACGAGAGATTGGAAAGAAGAAGATCTTCCCCTTCCCGCGAAATAGTTGGTTCCAGAATAAGTAACACGCTGCTTGCTCCCGATCACTTTTGCCGTTTGACTCTGACTGAAACACAGTTCCGGACGTCTGCCTGTCTCTCAGGTTGTCTATCGCGTAGTCTGGCGAGTTGACCTGTGGTCATCCGCTAGAGTGGCATTGCTGTGTATCTCCTGGGATACAAGGTGCAATCCAAGCATCGATCTTCCCATGATTCTTTGAAGGTACAAGTTAGATCACTTACACACCAACCCGGTCAGCAGCATGATTTTCGAGAGAACCGGCAAGTCTCTACCTTTGCAACCCTTCCAGCATCAGCCGAGAAGTAAATCTCTGTGAAGGTATCTGATAAGTGGAGATTAATTGTTCGAATATCCAGCAATATCGGGAGCTCGATTCGAGCAGTGGTTAGACGGGTATGAGTCTGGTGACGGTTTCAGTTTGAGTTGAATCAGGCGAACTGAGAACGGAGACCCAGGTGAAGGAAGAGCGCTCACAGGAAAAACGATTGCAAAACCATTCCGCAAAGGAAGACGCGCAAATCGTGTCAATTGCGAAGCCAACTGGCTTTGGGCTCGACGTCGTTCCGACAATTCTTCGCCGGGTTTGGTGGATCAAAGCGCTGAGCTTCATCTGGCTATTTCGAAAGCAGTCATTCAAACCAGCTCTACTGATGGTGATTGGCTGCGTCATTTACTTCTCATCTTTGTTCTACTTCCGATTGATATTCGGTTCGCAAACAACTATCAATGGCATGGGCGAAGCAATTTTCAAATTAGGATCGTGCTTCATTGTATTGCTCGGAGGAGCTGTTGGTGCCTTTGTTTTCTTCACCTGGTCACTGGGACTGTGGCTCGCCGTCTTGACCGGTTTTTCGAGAGCCTTTCTCCTGTATGAGACCGACATCGGTAAAGAAAGTTTGACTATGGCCGAGTTCCAGGAATCCTGTGTCGCATATTTCAAGACTCGCAAATCGTTCCTCGTAACTACCTGGTTGGTCTTCTCCGCCATCTCATTAATCCCATTTATCTGGTTGTTGGTTATCACAGCCGTGGTGTACACAAGCTTGCCGGGCGCTGGAGTCGGATTTCTTTTTTCTCGCGAGCAAGTAGTTTTTGCCGTCATCACAGGACTGATCGTCCTCCTCTTCATTAGCAACTACACTTTAATGGTATTTCCTGTCTCTTCATTATCGAGCAAACCCGCGCGGCAAGTGGCAATCGACTCGCTCGTATTGTCGCTACGTCTATTTCCGGTACTCTCGGCCGTGTCCTTCTTCTCAATGGTACTGAACCATCTGGTCGGCGCTCCGATTGCGCTGATTCTCGAGCAGCCGATTCTCAGCCTGCTTCTACTCGCCCTTTCAATTCTATCGACCGTAATCATTGTTCCCTTAAGCTTGATAGTTCCGTGTGAGCTGATTCGCAATTCGATAGTGCTGGAAAAAACGCCCTCGTAGCTGGCCGGCAAAGGCTGAAAAAGAAACGCAGAGCTTGAGCGTATATTCGAACCGTGTGTGGCGGACTAAGTACCTGGTGGCAAGATCTTTCACTGTCGATCTTGCCGATATCTTCGCCGGCGCGTGCCCGGTGCTAAAGTTTCGAAATAAGCTCATAGTGCGCTTCTAATTCGCTTTCAGTCTCTGCAGAATTCGGCTGAAGATGATCAGAAAATCGATTGTGTTCCGACTGCGGTAATCAGATAATGAAACCATAAATTCCATCCTCCGGCCGGATCTTTGTTCGTCGTCAATGGCACGCGGGCGTAGTTCTGAAAGTCAAAATAGCCCCTCCGAGTGAAGAGAGCGTTTGTGATGATTCCAGGTTCACCCATCGAAACAGCCACGCGTCCGGTAGAGATAGTCAGCGATCCTGAGGAGACTGTCGAAAAATTCCTTTGTGGCTTGCCCGGTGCCGAAGGGATAATTTTCTGCTTGTGTGCCGGGAGCACCAAAACCAGCGATATTGATGGAATCTCTGCCGCCGGGTCGACTCCTGAGTCACGGAGACTCACCCCCACTCTCGATGCAGAAGCGCTGATTCTGGGAATTCCCAAGACTTGTACCGATCTGCCAGTCTCTCCGGAGGGCATTATTTCTCCGATTGTCATAACCCGCGGCTGCATCGAGGAATTGAAGGTGGCAAAAAAGGTCTTCAATTGCGGAATGCACGTTGCCCCACAAATTGAATGCGAGACAATAGGGACCGCCGCAGCCGAATGTGTCTCCACAGGTGGTGCCATCACTTTGGACTCGGTACGGAGGCTGGTGAGAGCAGGAATCGAGCATGGAGAGAAGCTATCTGAAGAACGCGATCTGGTTGTTGTATCCGAGTGCGTGCCTGGTGGAACGACTACGGCAATGGCCGTACTAACAGCGCTAGGATTTGACGCAGGCAAGTCAGTTTCCAGCAGTCTGCAGCAGGCCAATCATGAGTTCCGAGGTAAGCTGGTCCAGCAGGGACTGCAGCGCGCGATGCTCGATCGCTCCGGTCCCACCAGATCAGCTCTACATGTGATGGCAGCAGTAGGTGATCCTATGCAGCCGTTTGCCGCCGGTCTGGCTATCGGTGCGTCACGAAGATCTAAAGTTTTGCTGGCTGGAGGAAGCCAGATGATCGCGGTATATGCGTTGCTTAGAGCAGTCTCGGCAGCAAGTGAGCTTATCTCTGAGCCTGAGGGTGCAGACACCAAATGCGAAAATCTCGCCACCGGCAATACTGAATTCGGTGCCGCGCACGCGACATCATCGACCGATCGTGCACAGTCCGGCGATACCGCATACAGTGAAACACTGCAGGAGCAAGGAGCCGCCGAAACAAGCTCGTCATGCGGTTGGACAATCTGCCGACAAAAGGGAGAACTTAGAAATATCCTGGTGGCCACCACCAAGTGGGTCGTCAATGATGCCAGTGCCCGTGTCGCACAGCTAGCCCGACTTGTGGGTGTCCCATTCGTCCACTCCACTGTGGGACTGGGCACGTCCCGCCATGAAGGATTGCGCGCGTACGAGCTAGGTCATGTCAAAGAAGGGGTCGGCGCCGGTGCTGCGCTGATTCTTGCCAGCCTGATCGGGCTGCGCTCTCAGGACGAGATCGTACAGTTGATAGACAGCGAATACGATCGGCTCGTGGGTTGAGACGAATCAACCGTATCAAATCGCCACTTGATTGGAGCCTGCTTCTTTTGCCTTCTGCAGAGCGATTTTTGCATCGCGCAGAATGGTCTCCGGATTCATGTCATCCATGGTGAAATTGGCGCATCCGACGCTGACTGTCACCTTGGTTCCCTTCTTGCCGGTGCCGGTTGGGAAGGAGTGCTGTTCTATGTCACGCCTGATTTTCTCGCCAAGAATCTTGGCGCCAGTGCCATCCGTATTTGGAAGAACGACAGCGAACTCGTCGCCACCATAACGAGCTATCAGGTCCGAAGCTCGTGTCTTGGAGAGCAACCGATTAGCAATGGTGGTGAGTACGGTATCACCTACGTCGAATCCGAAGTCCTGGTTGATTTGTCCGAGGTGGTCTACATCGATGATGGCAAGACCGACGGGCAGGCGCTGCCTGCAGGAGAACAGCAACTGCTGTTGAAGGAATCCGACCAGGAACTCGAGGTTGTAGAGCCCAGTCAGCGGATCGATGGAAGCTCGAAAATCCTGCTGACTCTTGAGCATCGTGATTTCCTTTCTGGCCATCACGATATTCTTCAATGGTATGATCTGCGTTTGCAATTGATCGATTATCGATTGCGTTGAGGCATCATATTGTTCTTGACTGTAGCTGCCAAAAACGAGCGCTGCTTTCGTGTTCGACTCCCGCGTTATTGGAAGGATATCCCACTTCTTCAGCTCGGTTCCACCTTCTTCGGCTAAATCTCCACGCCGATCGATGGAAGGCTCAGATGAAATGCGGCAGGTTTGCACAATCTCTTCCAGGAGTTGATTGTAAGATTCGACAGATAATCCGTCCTGGAGCCGAAAAGCTATCCATGAGCTCGATGGATTCGTCACAATCATGCCGAAGCAGTCGAGCTCGAGCAGTCTACCGACCTCGATGAAATAGGATTCAAGGAACTGCACCGGCATGTCAGTCTGGTCGATCAGCCGTTCGATAAGACGTGAAACCAACCGCTCGGTGAGCAGTTTATCAATGACATGCTGAAAACTCTGGCTTTTGTCCCTGCCCTGGGGTAACTCGGACCAGTCCAAACCTTGAGTCTCCTTGGACCAGGTTTCGCTCTCCTCGAAGTCGTTGATAATCGATTCTAAACAATCGAATAAGATCTCGTTGTTTGCCACGATCTCTTCGCAGTCCAGTACTTTGTTCGCCACAGTGACGGGCTCCCAGTAATACTCCGACTCGCTGCATTCGAGAGACTCGTCACGAACGAGCACGACCGGCATCGACGCTGTCACGCGATTGGATTTCAAAAGCGCGGCCAACTGGAATCCACTCAGATCCGACAACGCTGTGGTAGCGATCACAAGATCGGGACCCTTACTTAAGATTGCTGACAACGCCTCGAATCCGCTGTTTAGTTTCACCAGCGTGTACCCTTTCTCCTCCAGCGTCAGAAGCGCGGGCCAGGATGTGGACTCGGAAGCGGCGGCAATTAGAACGACCTTTGACATCATCGTTTATCCAAACAGGGACTCACGCCAATTGTACAGTGACTGCCGACAATTCTGACTCACATTACAACTAAGGCAACAACTTACAACTCGTGCTGTGAACGGATTAACACTGAATTAGTGTATAGGGTGCTAGAATGTTGGCGTCTTAGAAACCAGCCAAGCCGCCTGGAATGGCGCTATCAGAGAAATGCAAACAACTACGAAACTTCAAGATTCGCCCCTTTCCTTTGAGTTGACAGAGGAACAACAACTTATTCGCGAAATGATTCGCGATATGGCAGAGAAAGAATTCGCGCCCAAAGCCGCTCTCGTTGACCAACAGCATAGATTTCCGAGAGAAAACTGGGACCTTCTCGCCGCTTCTGACCTTTGCGGGCTTCCCTTTCCGGAGAAGTACGGCGGAGCAGGAATGGACCATGTCTCTTACGCAATCGTTGTCGAGGAGCTGGCCAAGGCGTGCGCGACAACATCAGTAATGTACTCCGCCCACGTATCCTTGACAGCCAGCCCAATCGAAATTTTTGGCAACGAAGAACAGAAAGAAAGATTTTTAACTCCCATGTCTCGCGGTGAGAAGATGGGTGCCTTTTGTCTCTCAGAACCTGGCACGGGTTCTGACTCAGCCGCAGCAACCTGCATGGCGGAACGAAGAGGGGATGTGTTCATCCTCAACGGCTCGA
>CAYTDR010000022.1:0-19704 GCA_964436185.1 uncultured Candidatus Obscuribacterales bacterium
TTACGACCACGGGTTGGTCGATCGCGAAGTGGATCGTTTCCTCAGTGGCGTCCTGGATCAACAGTTCCTGGCTAACTGCCTGGACAACAACAAGGCGGCCATCAACGGTCTGGGACTGACCACTGACGAGGTACTGGATCTGTTCAAGAAGATCAACCAGTCACCTTTCCGCAAAACCGCTAGCAAGGCGCTTTCCAAAGTCGTCCTGGCGACGCTCGAGAAGTACGTCGTTGTTCCGCGTGATGAAAAGCAAGTTCACGACGAGCTGAAGCACGCGGTGCATGATAATCACCTTCCGGCGACCGTCTATAAATCCGGCGGCGCTCACGAGGCGAGCATCGTCGGCTACCGTCCGCTGCTTAAAACGCCGGATGGTAAGCACACCTCGAAGTACGGGTTTGTCGTCGTCAGGGACCAGGCAGGGTTGTCTACCGAGGAGGAAAACAAGGTCAAAGCAGGCGACTGGTGGCGCGAAGCCGATCAGGACGACAGAACCGTCTGCATGTCGGTCGAGGAGTTCACCAGTTTCTACAACGGCTTTGCGTGCGTCGTGCTGCGAAGCTTCAAATAAGCGCACGGTAGCTCCTGAGGAGCAACCTGGCAAAATCGTAAGACTGGTGGCATGGCCGATCAAGACGTAGACCGTCTAGTCGGCCTTGTGTAAACCAGCCATTACCGCTCTCTTGCTGCGTCGATTGATCCTTGCCGGGCTGAGACTGCTGGTCTGGGTGACCTTCGAGTCTATCTCTGGCAGCCAAGAAACAAAGGAAGTGGAACAATGTTTGCCACGTTCATTTTTCCCAGTTCGGTGGTTAGCAACCTCGTACCTGTGCTGGTGATTCTGGCCGTTCTCGTGGCGATCGGGCTCTGGCTCCGCTCGCGGAAGAACACCGGGCAGGCATCGGCTGCGGGCAGTCAAGTCGGGGCGGCAACCAGTGCCGCCGGCGCGTCGTCGGTACCGTCGACCATCATCATGCTCTCGCCGAAGGCGAGTGGGACGGTGTCCAAACCTTCCAACCTCACCTTGACCGCCTGGGGTGCCACCGACATTGGTGGACGCGCAAACAACGAGGACAACATCCTCATTGCGGGCGACCTGTTCTTGGTCGCCGATGGCATGGGCGGCGCGGATTGTGGCGAGAAGGCGTCGGCGGCGATCGTCGATGAGTTCGGTAAGCTTCCGCCTACCACCGGCCGCAACTGGTTCCGCCTTGGGCTGGAAGCCAGTCGCGCGAGCATGAAGCGGTTCCAGGCGACTGACGCCACGTGCAAGAAGACCGGCAGCACCCTTACTGCTGCTCGGCGAAACGGCAGCCAGCTGGAACTCTGCTGGCTGGGAGATTCGCACTTCTTCCGGCTGCGCGGTGGCGAGCTTAAGCGTCTGACCGTCGAGCACTCGATGGCGATGTATTTGCTGCAGCGGGGCTGGATCAAGGAAGAGGATATCGCCGACCATCCGCAGCGGACCGATCTGCTCAAGTGCGTCGGACCGGAAGGTGCGACCCCGGACTGGGATACGGAAAGCTTCGAGATGGAAGCCGGCGATATCTACCTGCTCTGCTCGGATGGACTGACCGACTACAGCGACCTGGACCGAATCAAGGCGATTCTGTCCAGTGGTAAGTCCGCCAAGGAGACGGTGGAAGAGCTGATCGCCATGGCGTTGGCTGACAAGACGAAGGACAACGTCTGCGCCATCGTCATCATCGTCAGCTAAGAAGGCAACCGTCTCTTAGCGAAGAGTCGATGGACATGGCGCTGCTGACCGGACGGCACTACAACGGCTGCGCCATCGGCGTCATCGTCAGGCAACCAGTGACTCCGAGGAGTAACACCCGTTACTCCTCGGAGTTTCTTTCAACACAGGTTTGTCGCCCACCATCATATTCTCCGTCGATTTTTTATCGTTCGAAGATTACTATAAAGAAGCATACGAGTGGATATAGAAGAATGAGCACTTGGAAAGAGCGTCTGGGAGGCTTGGCTGCCAGACGCTTCTTGTGGGCGACCCATTGATGGCGTCGCCCCTGCGGGAGACGAAAAAGTTTCCATCTTGACGTACATATGGAGATGCCCTGCAGTAGTAGACCCGCGGGGCATTTCCCAGTATTTGTTTTGCTTGAAACTTTTACTCGCAGCTTACGAAGTCGAAGCCGAATTGCTCGATTTCGCTTGCATCACCGTTGAAGAATTCAACAACATGCACTTCTTTCTTTGACACCGGAAGCGGTGCGTTTAAAGAGCGGAAAAGTTCGATGATTTTTTTTGTATTCAAAACTACTTGCGCAGAGCGGCGATCATCACCGTAAAAAGACACTGAAGCAAGCCAGCCTTCATTGTCTTGACGTCTAATTTGGATGATTCCACGAGTGCCTACTTTGACTGCCGTTATCATGATTGACTCCATTGTGCCACCAGACCGGCGGCTGTCCCTACATTTAACCGATGGGCAATCATAGGCTACAACCTGGCACCCGTATATATATTGGAGCTCGAATTCTTGACAAACTTAATATTGTTGCGGACTATATAGCGTCCGGTTGACGGCTTAATTGAGTAAGAGGGAGAGGCAGGTCAGTGCTCCGTCCATCTTGCGATATTCACTCATGTTCAGGCTGATTATCTCTAAGCCGGCAGCCTCAACGGCCTTTCTCGTGGCTGGGAAGCCTGCGGTGAGCAGTACTTTCCCGTTGACGGAGAGACAGTTGGAAGCATAGCCTTCCTCGAGCGGAACTACGACACGTCGCTCTAAAGGCTTCAGCTCTGCCGCTCCGGCAAAGTCTTCGCGGACTATCAGAACTCCTTCATCTAAGAACGTCATCACAGTTTTGAGGTGGAGAACAGTATCAACAGGAATGAACGTCGCCTTCAGGCCGTTTGCCTCGATGTATTTTGCCAGCTGCATTGCACCTACACGGTTCGTTCTCTCTGTCAGTCCGATGTAGAAAACATCACCGGCTCTCATGACGTCGCCACCATCGAGATTGCCTTCTCCATTGAAGAACTGCAATGGAAGGTGGTCCTTCAATACTTTGGCGATCGATTCGGTTTCGGCGCGGCGAGAACTGTGTCCTGGAGCGGTTATCACTGCAACGCCATCAAGAATGACAGCGGTGTCCTCGACGAAACAGCCGTCAGGAAACTCTGATTCAGCCGGCAGCACCGTTACTTCGACGCCACACGATTCAAGGGCTTGGCAATAACCATCGTGCTGCTCGAGAGCTTTTTTGAAGTCGGGTTTTCCCAGTTCGACGCTGGTCAGCCCGTCGGCAAAATTGGCACCGGGTCTGCGAACTATGGCTTTCGAGAACTGTTTTTTCATCGCTGTTAACCTGAGTCTGATCTGACGAAAGATAGAATATCATCGGTCAAGGTGCAACTGTTGTCTGGTTCAGCTGCTGAGCAAACCGGGTGTTCGCCCAAGACCCTGTCAGGGACTGAGTTTGGATTCTATGAATATGTATAGTACGTGCGGCGTTAAGCCCAAAAGCGGCAAAGCCCGGTTCGTGCCGGGACATTGTCGCTTTCGGGGGTTTCCTGCGCGCAGGCTGGCAGCCTGCGTTTAGGCAACCATCAGGCTGTTGAACTTGCTGGCGCACTTCTGGCTGTCGTTCGCCAACCAGAAGATGCAAGCCTCCGCCGCCGCCTCGACGATACGGTTGAAGTGTTCACGCGTCGCCGCATCCAGCTTGGCGAGCACGTACTTCTTCCGTTCCGCACCGAGGGGGTCGGGACCGCAACCCACCTTGAGCTTGTGGAAGTCGGTCTTCTTGCCCAGCTCCTCGATGGTTGACTCGATGCCGTGGTGCCCACCGGCGCTACCGGCGAAGCGGAAGCGCATCTTACCCTGGGGAAGCGACACGTCGTCATACGCGATCAGGAGGCTGCCGAGGTCGAGCCCGTACTGATCCAGGACGGCGCGAACGCACTTGCCGCTGTCGTTCATGCCGATGTGGGGCTTGACGATGAGCGCATCCGCGTATCGGCAGACGTCCCCGTGCAGGTGGTCCACCCGTTGGAAGGGGGCACCGGCGAGCGCGGACATCCGGTCCATGACCATGAAGCCGATGTTGTGGCGCGTGAAATCGAACAGGTCGCCTGGATTCCCCAGACCGACCAGCACTCGTGTGACGTTTGTCACGGTCGAAATCCTCCTTAGGAAAACCAACCACCGCTCTTGCCGCCGAGAGCTTCAGTGGTGAAACGAGAAAGTTCCCAGACCTTGCTGCGGCGTCTACTGGTTCGATGTTCCAGTGAAGCTAGCAAGGTCGGGAGGCAGGCATATTTTGAACAGTCTGGCCGGGGCGGTCAAACTGGATAGAGAGGCTCGATGCTCTATTGAATGGGTTAAGTGTATCGGGACTGAGTTGCTGTGGGAATTTATTGATTTGATTTGGGGCTGAAAGAAGATATTTGCCATCATAGAGTCGGCTGAAAACGAACTCAAACCGTTCAAGACAGGAGTTTAGATGGCTTGTCACTGTCTTTAATAAGCGCAGGCCAGCAATGGCAAAACTGGCGAGGACTCACTACAGGTGGTGTCGCTCTATAATTCGTTAGCGCTGGTTAATGTTTTGATACTGCCTATTCCGGCAAGTTGCCGGGGACGAAGCCGGCACAAGCGGGCAGTAAGAGCAGCTGCAGGCGGAATTGATATCAATAGATCCGGATGTGCGAGCTGAATTGTTAGAACGTACTCAGAAAGTTTGGACAGTAGAATGCACCTGAACTTGGGCGAAAAGCACGTGCTGGCTGGCTTCTGGGACCTAAGTAGAATGCTTGCCTTCCTTAGCCGTGTTTCATTATGGTGAGGCATCACTTTTCACCTTTTCACCTGGAGCTTTTCCCGACCCCGAACCCCTAACCTGTCTGCCACACCGTTTCCAAACCCTTCACCGTCTTGCTTCGGAGACACAGGCTATGCAGGACCGCAGAATCGTTCTTCTGGGTCGAGCACCACCGCCGCGCATCCGCATCCTCTCGTCTGTCACCAGACCAAGGGTGCGCGTGCTCTCGACTCACACCAGACCCAAAGTGCGCGTTGTCTCGGTCAACGGCCAACCCCTCGACCGCGGAACGCCCATTCGTCTCGTCTCACGCCCCGCGCCAACGGCGTGAGCGCCACTGCAGTCTTAATCGTCATTGCCTGCCCATCCTCAATTCGACGGGCGGCGATGGCGGTGGCGTGACATCGGCTGGGCTAATAGCCTCGTCGAGAAGTTCTGTTCGAAACCTGTATCTCAATCACCACTGTCAGGAGCTGAGTCATTAACACCAACGAACTGAAGGCCAACGGCGCGATCACGGTCCCCCAGGTTCTCGTCATCGACGCCGAGGGCCAGAACCGCGGTATCCTCCGGACGAACGTCGCCCTCGGGTTGGCGCGCGACGCCGGTCTGGACCTCGTCCTCGTCTCGCCCGACGCCAAGCCCCCGGTCGCCAAGATCCTCGACTTCGGCCAGCTCAAGTACCTGGAGTCCAAGAAGGACTCGGGCAACAAGACGCCGCGGGACAAGGAAGTGAAGATGTCGCCCAACATCGGCCAGCACGACCTGGGCACCAAGCTGCGCCACATCCGGGAGTTCCTCGAGAAGGGCCACAAGGTGACGGTCGCCATCGAGTTCAAGGGGCGGCAGATGGCGCACCAGGGCGACGGCAAGGGGCTGATGGAGCAGATCCTCGCCGCGCTCGCCGACCTCGGCAACCCGGACAGCCCGCCGAAGATGAACGGCAAGCGGTTCGGCTGCGTCATCTCGCCGTCCAAGAAGTCGGCATAAGCTACGCCGGCCAAGAGCCGGCTAGCCAGGCGCTGTGACGAGAGGTAACTACCTTGGCACGAAGTGCAGGAGGCGAATCTCCCCCGAGCAACCGCTCGGGAGAGGGCGCCTGCCTGCATTTTGCTTTGCGGGATAAATACTATAAAGCGCCGTAGAATCGGCGCGAAAACGCGAAAATGGAAACAGGGAAGGAAGCGGCCACAGCCGCTCCCCTCCCCTCCCGGGCGTGGTAAGTTAGCGTTCAACGACGCAGGTCAGGTAGGTCACTCCTTGGGCTGGGGCAGGCTCCAGGGGAACTTGGGCGTCAGCGAGCGGAGGATGTCGTCGTAGCTGCGCACGTCCAGTTTGAACCCGGTAGCACCGACAAACCGAACCGACTCCCGGCGCATGCGGTCAAGCGCCTTGTTGCCGTCGCTCTCCAAGGTGATCCAGGAGCCGTGGAGTCCCTTCGGGCACTCGGTGAGAGCGTCCACCCGAATCCGGGTGTAGACTTTCCCCACCGACCCGTGGAACTGCTTGGTGTGGAGGCTGTAGCACGGCAGGATGTTCCAGCCGGTGGAGGTGCGAGCCATGTCGATGAGCAAGCGCGCGCTATTCTCGTCCGTGCGGACATAGCGCGGTTGCAGAACACGACTAGCCCCGCGACCGTGCCAGCGCAGACCGCCGCCGAAGATATCGTGCTCCCGGTAGATGACCCACTGGCTCTCAGTGTAGAAGCGCGTGGCACCGAGGTAGACAATTTTGCACCGCTCCACCTGTTGGGGGATTTCCGTCATGCCGTGAGCGTGCGGCATCGCCTCCATCAGGGCTTCCGCCATGGCCTCGTTGCCCGAGAACCAGAATTTCAGTTGTTGCGTCATTAGCTTGAGTCCTTGTGGATGATGTTCATCTGCGCGCGACCTGTCACCCGGCTCGACCGCGCGATTTGAGGGCATAGTTCGTTTGAGGTGCTTAGGCAGTCGCCCTCTTCTGAGCACCTTGCGATTGGGCGAAGAATTTATGACACGACCTGTCGCCCGGCTCGACCGTGTCTTTCAATCCATCCTTCTTTGCTTGCTGGCGATAGCACCATCCGGAGCACTGGAAGTGCTGCGATGCTTTGCCAAGAAAGATGAGCTGTGGAGTGTTACGGACCTGAGGAAAATTGGAGGAAACGACGGAGTGATATTCAAATAGTAAGCTTAATGGTTCTGGGATCTAAAAGAGCGGCAGCCGAGATGCATTGGGGTGAAACGCTGAAATGAAGCGGATTCTATAGGAATAGTATCGGATTGAGTGTAATCAAATTTGACTGAAGTATCTTAGCGGTGGGTAATATTTTGATATCTTCGCTGCCGGGTCGATGGCTTCGTGCTTTTCTGTTGGGGTTTCATTGTCTGACAGATGGAAAAGCTATGCTGTTAGCTGGTTTTGACTTCGATTTAATCGTTGCTCGTGATACCAAATACAGTGTCTCTGGTTGGCAACTTTTCCACAGCATCATCTCGCTAACGTTCTTTCGAAAAGACTAGTAGCAGATTGAACGCTGCAGAGCGGCGCTAATAGTGCAGCAGATAGGTTTGAGATGGAGGGACTATTGAGATAATTCTCACAGCTAATGCAGAGACAACAAATTGAATAGCTCAAGGTGATTGTTAATCGATATTGCTCCGGATAAACGCCACAGAAGCTCAAATAATCGCCTTCTTCGCATCACTAAGTGAATATATTAGAACGCTTGAGTCGTGAAGTGAGACATGTCTTATTTGTCATATCAGAGTGGTTCCGATAGGTTCAAAGTCATCTCTTGATCATCTCTTGAAATAACTCGAACGCCCTAGCTGCAAGCAATCTTTGATATCGGAAGGAGACACCAGTCTGCCTTTTCGAAGTCCGGATTACAGT
The DNA here is from genome assembly GCA_964436185.1 of uncultured Candidatus Obscuribacterales bacterium. GTDB lineage: Bacteria > Cyanobacteriota > Vampirovibrionia > Obscuribacterales > Obscuribacteraceae > CAYTDR01. The sequence continues at coordinate 7,662 of CAYTDR010000022.1, forward strand.
TGCCTCCACACTGAAGGCAGCGATATTACTTTTCTCTCTTCAATCACCGACTACCGGCTTCCCTGGGAAAAACTCGGATGCCTCTAGTCACGGAATCGCAAAAATGAAACGTCTCAGCTCCCGAAAGCGGCTTCTCATGGCTGCTTTCATCGCCGTTCCCGCCCTCATTCTGGGCATATTCGTCGTCGTTTGCCATGTATCGCCGAGGAAGGAATCACCGGAAGAATTGCTCTACCGGGAAGCCTTCGAGCAGGTACGTGACCACCACCAGGCTCTGCAAGATCCCGATGTCCGACGCAAGTGGGTCTCCCAGTGGGAGCATCGCTTCGACGGCAGCCCTCTGCTCACCAGCAAAGAGGGTACCGACGACGCCATCGAGCAGATGCTGAAGAGCCTCAATGCGCCCTTCGATCACTATTACCGGCCGGAAAAGAAGAAGGTAGTTTCGTCCGTCCGGGCTCCGCAATTGACCATTCTGAGGGCGCAACAGTCTCCCACCGTTCAAGAGCCGACGATGAATCAGCAATCGCCGCCGGCGGTGCAAATGCCATCGGTTCAGCCATCGTTGCCAGCAGTGCAGACGCCACCGGCAGTGCCAACGCCACCGCCTCAGCCGCCTCAGCCAACCCCGCCGGCTGTGCAGCCGCCACCGGCTCAACAAGCGCCGCCAGTTCAGCCCGCAGCCCCCGCGCCGCAATTGCCGGTGAGCGTGATTGTGCTTCCCGATGACGTCTACATCATCCGCATTACCGAGTTCGACATGGAAGGCAGGACGTTCATCCTGCTGAAACACCTGCTTACTCGGATCCGGAACTGCAAAGCTCTGATCATCGATTTGAAGTCCAACGGTGGTGGCAACGTCTGGAATACGTTGCAGTGCTTGGAGCTGTTCATCGAGAACGGGCGCGTCCTCACGACTCGCGGAAGGTCCGGCGACGTCATCGAAGAAACTCAGTATGTTCTCTCGCCGGACAGCTTGAGAATGGAGAACTTCGCGGTGCAGCCGGACGGACGGCTGAGCTTGCGGCACCACACCGAGGGTGAACGCCAGGAATTGCTCGTGGATCCCAGCGTCCCCATCGCCATTCTGACCGATGGCGACACAGCCAGTTCTGCTGAGCTGTTCACCGCCGCCATGCGCCGATTCCGGCAAGCTCACATCGTCGGACGCAGAACGTTCGGCAAGGGTGTGTATCAGTCCCTGCACGGGCTGGATTCCGAGCGAGTCCTGGCATACACGGCTGGTGAGTTTCGCATCGACGATGTTCATCGCATCCATGGTGTGGGCATCTCGCCGGACGAAACACCTGACGCGAAGATGGTCAAGGAAAAGGGAGCCAATGCTGATGCGCTGCTTGCCTTCACCTGGATTCTCAAGTACCAGTACGAAAGCGCGGATGCTGCGAAGCTAGCCGCTACTCGCAACTGGGGCTTGCCTGCCGGTAACGGGTGGCTCATCGGTCCTGCCACTCCCAATCAGGCTGGCTCGAACTTCCTGCGCCCGGAAGTCTTCCTGTGGCTGTTCTTCGCCGCCAACATCACCTTCGTCACCTACCTGGGATTCCGGGTGTGGGTGGAGTTGCACAACAAGTCGCGCCGTCAGCGGCTGGTCCGGTCGCTGGAGAAGGCCAATCGGTTGCGCAAGCTCGCCGCCCATTGCAATCGACTTGCCGGCAAGGATGTGAGCTCGACGGAATTCGTCCCGAAAGCAGAGCTTCTGGCGGAGCTCGAAGAGCTGCTGGACGATGGGAAGACGCCTGTTGATGCCGCGACCGCCGTGGTGGAAACTGCGGTCAAGGGTGTTCAGACGACGTTCAACAAGCTTGGCGCGGCCGCCAAGACAAAGGCGCTCCAGCTGCTCAAGGCTGTGGATGCTCGGCTTGATGTTCTCCTGAAAGCCAACTGCAACGAGCCGGACATCGCACAGGCAGTGTCTCTCAGTGATACGGCTCGCATGCTCATCGAGGATGGCAACTCTTCGGGAGGCAAGGACGGAACGGTATATGTCAACGCCTGGGCGCATGCGCTCGAGGCGCTCAGACTTCTGAAGCAGATACCGTTGATGCTCGACCCGGCAGTCTAACGGGCGGCATCGATGCCGTTTTACCGGGCGATTGCTGAGAGAAACGATGTATGTCAGGGTGCCGCCATGGACGGTGCACCCTGACTGCTCGTTTTTTTTGCGCTCGGGGAAACGATATGACGTAGTAATCGTTAAGTTGGATATTTTAATGCGTCTGATGTCGTTCCTGCCTGGAAAAATTGAGGCAGTTGAAGCTCGCATTAGTCCGAGTTAAGAATATCGAAAGACGAGGTTATGCTATCAGTCCGCATCACATTTAATACCATGTTTCGGTGAAATTACGTATTGAGATATTAGTGGCTAATTTGTCAAAAGAGCTGTTGATCGGTTTATAGATGCATCTTCAGATGTTTATCTCTATCCAAGTTGAGCTTAGAAGAAACTTGCGGGATTGAGGATGATTTCAATAAGGTCTAAGTATATAAATCCATTTCCCTATTTTTTAGGTTTCCCTTCCCTCCCTACCAGTACAATCTCCAGCACTTTTCCAAACCATTCACTCATGCCCCAGGGGTCTAAGCTGCTCCCGGTTCATCCTCTGGACGCATAAGAGGCTCACAAGAACTAACAACTCCACTCGTCTTGACGGCACTTCAAAGGCGTACTTCGCAGTGCTGATTGTTCTACTCACCCGCCGTACCAACTCTTCTCGACTCGCCTCTTTCAAGCGGATAGTGTCCCACCCAGGGACCTGATTTTGCTGTCACTGCGTTTTGAAGACGCAGCCATCAACACTCTTTTTCAGGACCAAACGATGTCACTACGCGTTCACTACACACCGAAGAATCGAGAGGGTCTCAGCAGAGATCGCGTCTGGGAGCTGTCGAGGCTGTTCACCGACAAATTCGACGGATACAACGAAAACCGCGGCTTCATGGCACTGCCGCTCGATGACGACGAGCTCTCCTTCGGGGTGGAGGTCTTCCACGACCAGTCCGTCCTCGACGAACTTCCGTCCGAATTCGAGGGCCTCGTCAAAGGACCGGTGGTCGCCGACCAGCGCCCCTGCGGGAACCACGACTGCGGAGTCTCGAGCGGCATCCACGAGGGTCTCACCTTCGGTCGCGGGGAACTGGACACGCTCGGCTTTTGGGCGGTTCCCTGCGACACCTGCGCCCGCGACCATGAACGAGAGTGCCCCGAAGCCGGACCGTGCTGGCCGTTCAGCGACAGCTTCGACGAGGATGAGGCGACCCGGCAAACCATCGCCAAGCTGCTCGGCATGCAGGAACGGGAAAACGGCGGTCAGGGCGTCTCCTGCGTTCGCGCCATCTGCACTTTCCTGAGTGCCGGCAATCGCGCCGGTGCTCGAGAGGAATGCGAAAAGTCCGGAGACGAGCTGCGGCTTTATCCGGACATCGTGGCTGTTCTGAAGACCAACGAACTGCTGAGCGCCATGTTTAGCTAAAACCGCGAGGGCACCATAGACGGTGCGCCAGCAACGCCGTGTCATCACGACAATGGCGCAGACGGTCGTGTTGATACGAAGCAGGGCCGGCGTCGTGCCGCGCCCTGGTCTCCAGGTTTCTTCTCTTCGAGAGGGACTGCTATGCGTGGATCCAGTGTGGACGTTCGCTTCGAGCGTCATCGCGACAGCATCAAGGGTACCAACCCGGCCTTCCGGAAGATCGCCTTCATCGACCGGCAGTTCCGTGGGACGTGGCCGCAGCACAACGAGGAGTGGCACTGCCGGGTCGTGGGAGACAGCAAGCCCTCGGACCCCAACAGCGGTGCCTACTTCCTCATGCCGCTCTACAGGCTCGTGGAAAAGCCTGAGTGGACCATCGACACCGACGGCCCAGACCCCGTGGTCACCTTGACCGTGCGGTACGGCACCAGGGTGTTGGCGGAGAAGTCGCGCCAGTGGACGGCGACCAACGAGGCCGACATCGAGGCGGACTGGCCCGGGTGGGTCCGCGATCGCGTCAGGTTGCTGGTCGTCGTCCAGCACAACTGGGGCGTCTCCTGGGGCGGTGCCGACTCCTTGAAGGTCCGCGTCGTTCATGGACAGCGACGGTGCGGCAAAGAGCTCGACAGCCCGAGCTGGCTCATCGAGACAGCGAGCGAGATCGACCCGAACTGGCCGGACGAGGTGCGCCGAGACGCGCTGAGCTACTGCCGTGAGCTGGTCGGGCGTCGCCGGGAGCGGGCTCGCGCGGAGTCGATCGGCAGGCAGACCGGGCTGAAGTCGAAACTCGGCAATCCTCAGGCGGTCACGGTGGTCAAGGTGGAGAGGACCTCCCACCGCGTGACCAAGCAGCTCCTGGTCGAGGACGAGTACAGGAACGATGTCCTCTTCGTCGATGGAGTGCGCGTCGGGCTGTACGATGACTACAGCCACTATCCGCCCGGGCTGTTCGACAACGACGTGGAGGGGCTTCACCTGACCCTCTCCAACGGCAACACCATCTCTGTCTACAGCCACAACATGCCACTGATCCTGCAGTGGCGGCAGACCGGCAGTGGCTGGGTTCCGGACAAGGCGTACCACTTCGTCAAGGAGCGGGCGCTCAACTACGTCAACCGCAAGAGCCTCACCTGGTCGGATGCCACCAAGCTCAACGTCGGCGATGAGCTGGCGCTGGAGTATCCGTTCCAGTGGCTGTCGGACGAGTGGCTCTCCAACGGGCTGTACTGGTTCCCCAAGCTCCGACCGGAAGGTTCGGAGTGGCGGGAATACCCGGTGCCGGCGGTGCCTCGGGAATGCTGGGATCTCTTCCTCTCCGGCCTGGAAGGGAAGTACCTGGTTGACTGGCTCCCCTACCACCGGCAGGTGACGACGGCGCGAGCCGAGCCGGCGGAGCCGAGGCTGACCGAACGGCAGGCGAAGGTCCAGTCTGTCATCAGCGGCACCATGTGGCAGGGCTCGGGCGACAACTGCAAGCGAGTGGCGGTCGGGCGCAACATGGTCTTCCATGTCACGCGCCCGGGCGCTGACACCCTCTACCTGGTGGACAACCCGGGAGTGGGTGCGCTCTACGTCTTCGCAACGGAAGCGGAGGCGCTGGCGCTCGCTGATGGTACCGTCAGCCGGACGGACGCCATCAAGGCCGGTGCCGAACGCATCATTCACACCGAGGGCTGGCAGGACCGGCTCGCGGCGCGCTTGAGCGTCGGAGTTCCGCTGCCGGCGTAAGCCCGAGCGGCTGATGCGGAAAACGATGTAGCCAGGGTGCCGCCATGGACGGCGCACCCGGGCTACTCGTTTAAAATCCGGTTATATTAGATTTTATAGTAAAATTGAGATTGATACTATATGCGGTGAGTCGTGTGTGTGCATGTCGCCGTGGGGCGAATGGTAATGTCTTAATTGAATACAATAGAAAATCTAATGATGATACGGAATACGGTGCCAGGTGATGCAAATTTGTTTATGACGGAAGCCGAGGCCAGTAGCCTCGGCTCCATGTTGGTTGGTGGCTACTGGAGAGGCAGCGGTCCGAGCAGTCTCGGGGTCGGCGATGCATGCAGCGGCAGTGACAGCGAAAACCGGCTGCACCGATGTTCAGTCGGGCGCTACTGGACGGTGTCTTGGTTGCGCGCCGATATGCGCTGAAACACTTTGTGCGGTGAATCGAATGGCTTTGAGGAAGCGGTTTTGATGACCTGTGAAACTTGATATCTGAGATTGACTTCAGCTTAGTCCTGGAGCCCGAGCCGTGTCAGCAGAAACGATGAAAGTCCACGGAAATTGGGTTCGATTAGTATTTCCCTGCGATATCATACCGCGACATAGGCATCACATTCAGTGCGCATTAATATCAACAGATCGAGCGGAGTGATCTAATATTCTGATCTCCGATAAAGCTTGAAAGCTGAACTATTACCAATAAAACAAGAGTCTGAGTAAAGCTTCGAGAGCTATAGCCGCTTTTCAGTCGTCTAGAGACTTTTGATTATCAAAAGTTCCATTTATCGAGAACCTCCTGCGGTGCCATTAATGGAGATATATGTTTCTATCTCGATTTCTGGAGAACTGATCGCACAAACTCCCCGAAGACCTGAAGAGCTCTAAAAGCAAGACCTACAAACTTGGCTGTCTTAGCTTCGGGGGAGATCACGTTCGTCCAGCAGAGCTGAGCAAGGGAAAGAATCTGGCCCGAACTCGGCACAATGCTCGTTTAGCATTAACCAGACCAGGTTCTGATCTTTAAAACAGAAGGTCACTATCATGTCAGAGTCACAATCTCCGTCAGCGGCAACCGTTGACAGGAGCGGATTCTGGGGGCATCCCAGAGGATTGTCCACGCTCTTCATGACCGAGATGTGGGAGCGCTTCAGCTTCTACGGCATGCGAGCGATTTTGCTTTACTACATGGTGGCGCCTGCCGCCGCCGGTGGATTGGGCTTCTCCGATGAGTCGGCTGGAAGCTTGCTCGGCACTTACATCATGTCGGTGTATCTGCTGTGCATTCCAGGTGGATTGATCGCGGACAAGTGGCTGGGTGCAAGGCACGCCGTGCTCTATGGCGGCCTGACAATCGCGCTCGGGCACTTCGTCATGATCTTCCACGGGCTTTCGAGCTTCTACCTGGGGCTGATGCTGATCGTTCTCGGCACGGGTCTGCTCAAACCGAGCATCTCCAACATGCTGGGCGGCCTGTACGCCAGCAAGGAAGACCCGCGGCGCGACGTCGGCTTCTCCATCTTCTACCTGGGCATCAACATCGGTGCCTTTGCCGCCCCACTCATCTGCGGTTTCCTCGCTCAGAGCGCCTGGTTCAAATCCGTTCTCGCGGATGCGGGCATCGACCCGGCAACTAGCTGGCACTGGGGCTTTGGAGCCGCCGGTATCGGTATGTTGCTCGGCCTGGCGCAGTATTTGTTCCAGCGCAAACGCTTTGGTCAGGTCGGTTTGCTCCAACGGTCAGATGCAGCCTTGAAGGCTGACGATCGCCTTACCACCGCGGACTGGAAGCGCATGGGTGCCATCGGCATTCTGTTCGTCTTCGCGGTCCTCTTCTTCGCCGTTTACGAGCAGGGCAGCTCGAGCCTGAGCCTGTTCGCCGACCGCATGACGAACAACACCATCTTCGGTTGGGAGTTCCCGTCAGCCTGGTTCCAGTCGATCAACCCGCTGTTCATCGTCCTCCTCACTCCTGTCTTCGGATGGCTCTGGCCGAGGCTGGGCAAGCGCGAGCCGTCGAGCCCCGCGAAGTTCGCTTTTGGGTTGCTGTTCGTCGCTCTGGCTATCGGGCTAATGGTGCCGGCAGCCTACTTCGCTGCAGCCGGCAAGGTTACGCCACTGTGGCTGTGCGGCTTCTTCTTCCTCGAGTGCGTAGGTGAAATGTGCCTCAGCCCGGTCGGCTTGAGCACCGTCACCAAACTGGCTCCGGCCAAGTTCACCGGCTTGATGCTCGGTGTCTGGTTCCTTGCCTCCGCCATTGGTGGCAAGCTCGCTGGATTCCTGGCCAGTTTCTTCAAGGACGACGCACAGGTGATGATGATTCTCTTCGGCTCCATGGCCATCACGGTACTGCTGGCGGCAGCGCTTCTGGCGCTTCTTACCCCGAAGGTCCGTGGCCTGATGGGCCTGGCGCCTGCGACAGAATCTGCCCCTCGGGGGCATTGATTCCGTCTGCAGGCATGTCGTACACGCTCAATAAAGCCCGTCCCGAAAGGACGGGCTTTTTGCAAGGAAAACACCAATGCGTGCAATCGCTGCGTTCTTTCTCCTCGGTTGGGGAACTATTGCCGGGGTCGTCTTCGCTGGAATGTTCATCTCCATCGGACAGCCGACCGGCATCTTCGGCAACCTTCTTTTCGCCGTCGCAAGTGTGCTCTTCTCGAGCATGACTTGCATCGGCTTTGGTCGGTTTATCAACGAGCTGAAGGTGGGCAAGATTATTGCCATCATCAGCGGTGTCGTGATCTCGATTGTCTTTTCTCTACGCTTAGGTGGCTTCCTGCCCTTCTAGGCAGAAGCTTTAGACACGCCTTCTCAAGGGGGAGCATATGGCCGACGACATCGCACGAGGGCCGCACCTGACGAGTTTTCTCGGACAGGTTGACGCGCTGTCGGCTTGGTTACTTAATTGCCTGAGTTCTGCTGGTATCACCGGTGCTACCGCCAAACGAGCCAGCACTCGGCTGAGTGAACTGGCGGGCGAAGTAGAAGAAGTCCATAACTTGATCACTCGAGCGGAACCCCTGGAGGGTGTCCGGCTCTCCTTACCGCTCGACTATGAGGCGTTCGATGCCTCACAGATCTTTCCGGCAGACCTGGCCAAGCGTGCCGACGCCGGAATTCAGGATCTGGCCTGCGGAGTACAGGATGACCTGGCCCAGATTGCGCGCGAGCGCAAGAAGCAGCTTCAGACCCAGCTCGGCAAGGACGCTAAGCAGAGCCGGGCGAGCATGAAGCTGTGGTTTGCGATGAACGCTTGCGACTGTATCGAAGAGATCGGTGCCACCGCGCTTCGGCTAGGGGAGGCAGCGCGCTATCTCTTCCAGGAACAGTTCATCGTCGTTCTTTCCAACGCCCCGGACAAGGAGTAATACTCGTGGAAGCCGAAAAACTAGTTTGGGGCCGCGAAGAAGAGGAGCTGATCGCACAAGGTCGAGGACGCCTCGGTCTCTACGAGTTCGATCGAGCCACGGGGCTCGACCGGCGCACCCTCATGGGCTTCATGGACGGCTCGCTGGTCGAGAAGGGCGACAACCTTTTCCTGTATGGCGGCCATGGCACCGGCAAGACCCATCTCGTCTACGCAATGGCTGCGGAAGTGGCCGCGAAGGGCAAGACCGTCCGCGTTTACCATGGAGAATCCGGCGAGGGGCTGCGCATCGACATCGACCTGTGCCGGTTGCCCTTCATGTCGGCTGCCGAGACGGCGCAGTATCCCATGCTGCGTCCTGATCTGCTCACCTGTGATCTGCTCATCGTCAACGAGCCGTACAACTCCGTCCACATGGATGACGACGGGTGTCTGGGGGCCATCTTGGCCAGCCGCTTCAAGGCGGGTCGCTCGATTGTCTTCACCACGAGGTTCACGCCGGGCGACCTGGTGGAGCACAACCTGCTTCCGCTCGGTAGCCGCTATCGCGCCAGTGAGAGCACGGAACGATTGTTCCTGGACCTGAACATCGGCGTGGTCGCGAGGATTGACGGCCGTAGTCAACCCATCGTCGACCGCTCGCGTCTTCTCGACCCTGTGCTGTTTCATCGGCTGCGTCTGATCAAGCTCTCGTGGATCACGGAGCCCGAGATCCTGCCCTGGCTGAACGTGTCGTTGCCGCTCAAGGAGTGGCATGTCCTCTACATGCTGCAGGACAGCTTTCGTCCGATCTTCGAAGAGCGCAGGAGGGCGGCGGAGGCGGCGGCTGCGCAGTTGAGCTTAGCCTGAAAGGACCGTCGGGGGCGGCGTAATCTCGCCGCCGTCTCGAGTCGTTGTCCGTCTCCGCGGAGTTCGGCGGCGTTGAGTTCTTCTAACATCGCCCGCAATACCACTCTCGGTCTCATACGCGCAGAGTTCGGACGAAACGTAGGTATGCTACGTGAATGGCACTAAACGGCTAGGCAGAATCTCTGCGCCGTTTAGTGCCATTGTTTTGTGACACCCCACAAAACTGAGTCTCCGCCTCGCTTCAGCTCGGTCTCCTTTTCGGTTGAGAATACGATCGAAGATAGTATGCCGGCAATTTGATGGAAATCGACAGAAAGCGGCTTGCGCCGCCGACAGTTACCGGCACTTGGTATGCCGGTAACTGTCACGAGTCACCACGTGTGGTGACAGCTCCGTCGACTCCATCGGGACAGTTTTGTTGGTGGTCGAGCTTTACGGTTTCCAGATCTCAATCGTGGCAATCAGCTTTCGCCTCCAGGGCTTGGAGGCTTCGGTTTGCATGAAAGCAGCCAGTCCGACCACTGCCGATGCACCGACCACCACTCCGAACACGCCGGCCTCGCTTCCCAGCCAGCCGAGCCATGAGCCTACGAGAACGGGGGGCAGGAGAAGCGCTGGTATTAAGAGCGCCTCCACCACACCTGACTTCGATCTAGCGAGCCACCACTCCCACCCCATGTAGGCGAGCGGAAGTAGCACGGCTGTCGCGAAAAGACCGACGACGAAACCGCCGACGGCAGTCAGGAAGCCCATGTTCTCACCTCCTTCCATGCTGATACGAGACAAGCGCGACTCGATGAGCGCGTTTGGAGCTCGTTCATTCCTTAGGTGGTAAAAGACCGGTCTCTGTCAGGCCCACCATAGCCCTGACGAAGGGAAGTCAGCTCTTGTGAGCTGACTGGTCGAAATCCGAGGTTTGTTGGTAGCCTCGAGAGGCTTCGACTTCACTGCTAACCAGAAGAAAACCAGATGCGGGTTGCCGAATCGCTTGTGGTGTTTGTCATTCTGCGTTCCTTCCTTCGACAGCCGGTTGCTCTGCGGCTCTCTAGCAACAGACGGCTGCATCCTTATCCGCGGCTTGCGCACTGCCTACCGGTACTCGACCATGCCGGAACTCGTCGAGCTTCCCTTGAGCCGCCAGGATCGTCTCCCTCGACTTGGCGAAACAGAAGCGGATGTAGTTGGTCTGCACGCCGGGACGGAAGAAGCAGTAACCGGCGATGGTGGCAAGCTTGTGCTCCTTGAGCAGATGCTCCCACAAGTCGCGGTCCCGGGCGTAGCCCAACTTGCTCGCGTCGGTGAAGAGGTAGTACGTCCCTTGCGGCATGCGGAAGTCGAACCCGGCCTCCCTGACGATGGGAGCGAGCAGGTCGCGCTGCGCCTGGTATTTGGCGCGCATGTCGTCGTAGAACGCACCGGGCAACTTCAGCGCCGTGATGGCGGCGATTTGCAGCGGCGAGGGTGCTGCCAGGGTCATGTAGTCGTGGACCTTGCGCAGCGCGGCGCTGTACTTCGCCGGTGCATGGACGTAGCCCAGTCGCCAGCCCGTGATCCCGAAGGTCTTGGAGAGCCCGGAGATGGTAATCGTCCGGTCCTTCATGCCATCGAGAGTAGCGATGCTGATGTGCTTGGCACCGTCGTACACCATGTACTCGTAGATCTCATCCGTGATGGCGAGTACGTTCCACTTCTGGCACAGCTCGGCGATGAGCGACAACTCCTGCCGATTGAACACGCGCCCGGTGGGATTGTGAGGCGTGTTGATGATGATGGCGCGTGTCCGCTTGTTGAAGGCGCGGCGCAGCTCTTCGGCATCGAAGGTCCAGTCCGGGCCATGGAGGCTGACGTAGCGGATCTTCGCGCCGGCGATCTGGGCAATCGGGTGGTAGTTTTCGTAGAAGGGCTCGAAGACGATCACCTCTCGGCCGCAGTCCACGGTGGCGAGGAGTGAGACGTTGAGCGCTTCGCTGGCACCACACGTGACCGTGATCTCCGTCTCGGGATTAGCGTTGATGCCGTTGTAGGTCAGCATCTTTTCGGCGATCGCTTGCCGGAGGGTGGCGTATCCCCAGGTGTTGCTGTACTGGTTGTAGTCCTCGAGAATCCCTCGGCATGCCGCCTCTTTTAGAATCTGTGCCGCCGGATGCTCGGGCAGTCCTTGTCCGAGGTTGACCACGCCTTGCGTCTCGCTGACCACTCGGGCGGCATCGCGAATGTTCGAGTTGCGAATTCGACGCGCGCGCAGTGCGATGTCCTCGTGTCTACTGAAGTAACCTGTCGGGGCGATGGACGCGACGAAATCTCGCAGAGCTTGGAGACTCCACATAGGGTTTGCTTTCCTTCGGGGTTTGAGAAAAATTTCTGACTGAGTTGTATCCGCACTCGACATGAGTGTCAGATGCCATCTTCCTAAGGCGTTGTTGTTTATCTGCGGGGGGTTATTGAACCAAGGTGTAATTCAGGAGTATTGCCAAGAAGGTACTTCTTTCAGATGGAGAGAACAATGGATCTGCTGGAAGCCTGTAAGCTAGCCAGACTTCAATAATCACCTGACAGAAGTAGCCTGACAGCCTCTTTAAAAGCTGAAAAGGCTCTCATTAAATCTATGAATATT
>CAYTDR010000023.1:0-19593 GCA_964436185.1 uncultured Candidatus Obscuribacterales bacterium
GAGAGGCTGCCACCATTGGTATTGCCGGTGATGGCTCAGAACTACTCCGACAAGCATTCAGCCAAGATAAATACTTGCAGACGGTTCTCCTGTCGAAGGACGAGGTGAAGCAGGCAATTGCCGACAATCGGGTCAATGTCGTCATTAGAACACCGGACGGATTCACCCAAAAGATCGAAGAACTGAGAGGGAAGCCTCCCAAAGTCGAGATTGTTTACGACAGCCGCAAGAGTGGCGCGCTGTCAAACATCAACCGAGTCAACGAAGCATTGCAGAATTACCGGACCTCGCTGGAGCAAGAACGCCTGCAAGAGTTGGGTCTTAACGCCACGTGGTGGAATAATTTCAAGTTCGAATACAAGGAAGCAGGGAGCGGATCGAGTCAAGCCACTCTGCTGCTTGCCTCAATAATCCCATTTTTCCTGGGCTTTCTCGTTCTCGTTTCCGCCTACTATTGTTCTCTCGATGTCGTCACAGGGGAGCGAGAACGGGGCACTATGGCTGTGCTTCTGACAGCTCCTGTGCGACGAGAAGAGATCATGATCAGCAAGTTCGCCATTGTTTTCACAGTAGCCATTATTGCTGTTCTCCTCAATGCATTGAGCACCTGGATCGCTTCTCAGTTCGGCTTCTTCTCGGTGGCTCAACAAAAGTCTCTAGACCTGGCACTGTCACCAATAGCGATGGCACTGCTCGTCGTCCTGTCCATACCATTCACTGCGGTAATCACGGCGTTCTCAATGTACGTGACAGCTTTTGCGAAAAGCTACCAGCAGGGAGCCTACTTGTTTCTGCCCCTCTACATCATGGTAATGGTTCTGATAGCCATCTCATCGCTTCCGAATGTTTCACTTCAATCGGTTGTTGCAGTGGTTCCTGTAGCAAACCTGGCTTTGTGCATGAAAGAGGTGGTGAGCGGAAACTACGATTGGCCATGGATCGGCCTCGTTCTGCTTTCATCTGGTGTGGCGAGTTATATCTTTATCCGCATGGCTGCCGCTCTTCTTGACCGAGAGGATATTTTATTTGGAATTAGACCTTCACCGGAAGAGCAAAGAAGGACCGGCAACATGCGTGCTGTGATGTCCCTGCTCGCCATCACGATTCTACTGATGTTCTACGTGGGCGCGCCGACCCAAACTCTGGACGTGATCTGGGGCTGCATTGCAACACAGATAATCGTAATCGCGGTTCCCGCGCTGGTCTTCCTGCGAGTAATGCGTCTTCCAGTTCGGGCGACCTTGAGCCTCAATCCGCCTCCCTGGAGAATGCTTCTGGCAGTGATTCTTATTCTCCCGGCAGCGATGTTCGCTTCTGATATTGTGGGCGGTGCCCTCACCCGTTTATTTCCGGGCGGAAACACCTACATGGAAATTCTCGCAAAGGTAATCGTCCCCAAGGACAAACCAATGTGGCTTATAGTCACCGCAGTGGCTGTTATGCCCGGCATCTGCGAAGAGTTGATGTTCCGCGGGGTGATGCTGGGGACTCTGAGAGAGAACCGAAATCTTTCGACATGGAAACTCTGCCTCCTCGTCGGTACCATGTTCGGACTAATGCACTTGAGTATCCTCCGTGTCATTCCGACTGCCTTGCTGGGAGTGTTGTTGACCTGGATAGCAATCCGGTCCGGCTCCATCTATCCGTCCATGCTTCTGCACTTTTTGAATAACGCGGTTTGCGTTCTGTGCGTCGTAAAACAATGGGATATGGTCTCCTGGCCGGGCTTCGCAATTTCTGGCCTCGGCTTGCTTATAGCTCTTCCGCTTTTAAAGAACGACAAGAACTCCGATACAGAACGGGAAGATGAGCTTCCTGCCTAGCCTTCACAGGTAGTGCACTCTGCGTTATAGTATTTGCGAACTCGAAACAAACAGGAATGCATTTTGGCAGACAGGAACTCGTTTTGGTTCAGGTGGCAAATGGATTGTCAGATTGAATGGAGTGAACTTGTCTCGTCAACGTCAGGAGGGTTCATGTCACACAAGGCTGTGCTCTTGCATCTCCGGCCCGAACGGAATTCGATAAAAGTTCAATCTTTGCCCGAGTCGAACAGCGTCGTCACCGCCCGAGTATTCTCGAGGCGGTGAGCTGCTGTTGGTTTGCATTTTCGGTGCCTAACTAGTCAACGCTTACGAATCGGTCTCGCGCTCCATACGAAACCGGTGCCAGACGAGACTCATGCCGTGCGGCTCGACGAGCTTGCTTCTTTCGCTCCAGCCCCTCAGCGGCCAGTGCCAACTCATAACACTTGTCCGGACGAAGTCCTGCCTTTTGGAGCAGATGCAACCGTTTGCGCCGCTGGAGAGCAAAGTACGCCTCAAACGTGTTCATGGATGAATCGAGCCAGAACTGGTTGGCTGGAACGATGTCAGACATGTACAGGCTATCCGCCATTCCGAAATCGGGATTCAGTTCCTGGCGGACGATGGTACCATCCACAATCCAGATTGAGGCACCACGATAACGACCGACAGGCTGCCGATAGAGGCGGAGCAACTTGGACTCGGGCAACGCCAGTAGTTTCTTCCTCTTCTTCTGGCTTGCAAACTCGATCAACTGCTTTCCGGCTGCCAGACACTGGTTCTCCCAGCTTGGTCTGAGCGGCACTTCGAGAGCAAGAGCCTGATCGTGCGCCTCCCCGTAAGTCAACCCCTCGTCCTTCATCAAACGACGTTCAACCAACTCGTGGAGAATTGTTGTTTCAAGCTCCTCAACACCCACCCTGCAGTCGATCCAGATCTCATCCGGCGGGTTGAAGAGATACCGCATATCGTTACCGCCGAAGACGAATTCAGGATAGATGTCGCGAGCGACTTTACCACCATCGACAATCCAGATGTCCTGCGCTTCACGACGACCGATTCGAGCCAGATAGACATCTTTAAGCTTGAGATTATTTTTGTTCTGAACCATAACTTTAGGTCCGCCAGTGGCGCGAGAAGTTCTCCGCGCATAATAGGCAGCAGACAAATGGACCGCGGACAAACAGATTAGCTTTGCTCACCAGGAGCAAAAAAGAGAGACAAAGCTGGAGGTCTTGTTGTCGAGGACTATTACAAAAGCTCATTTGAGAAAGTGAAGAAGAGATACGAATATCGTTCAATATCAGAATATGATCATTCAACCAATGACAACTGTTTCAGTCGCCAGACTCCTGCTTTTTCGGCTGGTATTGGAGAAAACTGCGCCTAATAGCAAAAAACTAATCAACCGTCGGCAATATCACAAGACACGATTTCACTAATTCGCGCAAGGTACGAAGATACAGAAGCATCGTCGGAACCGAATATCGTCATAAGTGCACAAGAACTGTTCGGAACTTCAGCTCAAAGTGACACCTCTGCCAGCGCAGAAACGAAATGAGAAACAACGAGAGGGTGCGGATGTGAGCACACCGCTACTGGCTCCGCCTCTGATACCATTTGTGATGCTCTTAATTCTACTGTATTATACAGTTATAGCCAAAACCATAGACAGTTGCGGAGAATCGATACGAAGAGTCGTTGTCAGACGTCTTGGTTTTCTGCAATCAGCGCATCGCCCACGGTGCCAAAGGCAAGATCAGAAAAAGCGCAGAAAATCTCAAAAAAGGTCGAAAATTGCAAAAAGCGGAAGAGAGCAGGCAGAACGTTTAGTTCTGTCTGCCCCTTCCACCCTTGCAAGCAGCGACGTCAGGTCACCGCACCGCTCGGTTATTGCCGACAGGCGGAACTCTTCGAGGTTCCGCCGTCGAGGTTACTTCTTATCGTTCTCGGTCTTCTCGTTCTCCTTCTTCTCGTTCTCCTGCTTCCGCGCCAGGCTGTGCTTGCGCGAGTAGGTGACGAACAGAACGCCGACGAGGATCCAGACCGCGAACAGCCGGACAAAGGCTTCCAACGGCAGTTCGATCATCAGGCGGAACGGCCCGGCGATGCCGAGGAGCGCGACGATCACCCAGAGGACACCGAAGAATGCCGACCGGGGTTTGCGCCATTCCGTATCGCGGACGGTCAAGATGAGCACCGTCAAGGACACGGTAATGAACGCGGTCATCGTTCCCACGTTCGTCAAGTGCATAAGCTCGTCGACGTCGAGCAACGCCGTGAGCAATGCAATGAAGCCGCCAACCGTCAGCGTGGCCACGACCGGGACCTTACGCTTCTCGCTGAGCTGGGAGAACACCTTCGGAATCAGCCCGTGCTGTGACATGTTGAAGAGCAGACGCGTCGTGGAGTACGCGCTCGCCAGAACAACAGACACAAGGGCGATGGTGGAGCCGATACCGATCCAGATGGCTGCGTTCTTGTGCTCGAGAATCTCGAGCGCCCTGATCATTGGGGCCGACTGACCTTCGCCGCCCTTGCCCAGCATGTGGTAGGGAACAGCCGCCATCAGGTAGTAACTGGCCAGGAAGTACAGCAAGGTCACGCAAGCCAGACCGACCAGCATGCCCACAGGCACGTTGAACTTGGAGTTCCTGGTCTCCCCAGCCATCGTCGTAGTCAGGTCCAACCCGACGAAGGCGAAGAACGCGACCGAAGCACCCGCCAGCGCTCCCGGCATGCTGGCCGGAACCGGCAGGTTGAGCAGGTCGGGGTTGTAGTGCTGGTAAAAGATGAGCACGGCAATCGACAGCGTCACCAACTTGCAGACGGTGAACAGGTTGGTCCAGAACGCCGTCTCTTTCACGCCTCGCAGCAGAACGATTGTGATCACCCCGACCACTGCCATGGACAGGAAGTTGATGGACGAGCTGGCCACGAAGAAGTGGTAACCGCAAATCACGCCCACCAACGCAGCAATCACACCAATCGCCAGCAGTCCGCCGCTCTTGATCAGCGACTGCACGCGTGTGCCAGGCGCTGCCGGCTGCTTCAAGCGATGCCATCCGCTGGGGATAAGCCAGCCGGCCAGGGCAGTGAAGCCGAGGAAGGGCAGGAGCACACTCCAGTAGATGTCGGCTGGATGGTGGCTGATCGAGTTGGGGAAGCTGACGTTCTCGAAGCCGAGCCACTGCTCACCGATGAGCTTGTAGATCATCTTGATGTGGTCAGATTGGCTCACTGCCACAGCGGCGGTGCCGCCGATGCATTCCATCGCGACATCGGTGAACATGAGGAGACCGACGAACTGTCCCAGCACGAGACAGGCGTAGCTTCCGGTCGAACCGCTGATGGCGGTTTTGCTGGCCATGCGAGCCAGACACAATGCCGGCGGGGCACAAATCAGACCGGCCCAGAGGAAGCTGAGCCAGGCGTGGGGCCCGGCGTAGTCATGGGCGATGATCCCCGGCGTGGTCAGGATACCGCTCCCGACGGCCTGGGTGATCGTAAACATGATGACCGAGAAGAGTCCGAACTGGCGCAGGAGCTGCGAGCTGCTGGCACCATGATGCGACTCTTCGATGTTGATCTTCAGGGTAGCGTCGTGCCACACCCCAGAGAACCACCTGGAGAATGAGTTGAACATTTGGCCTCTCAGTCTAGGGCTTTGTTTTAGCGCGTTGGCTGAAATCCAGCCTAAGGCACCGAAGGAACACCGAAATACCAAGCTGCAATCCGACTCAAGCAGGAAACTGGTTCAAAGGCGTGTTGGCTAACCACTGCCTGTGACAGTTCCGCTGGCAGATACATGCTCGATGTATCAAGAGTTTTGGATGTTGATAGGGTCCTTGGTTGAATAAAACGAAACGGGTTGTGTCTATTGGGTACTGTAATTAGACTTTGATTGTCAAGCGTGTTTATAGCCTGATAAATTTCATGTGCTAGCAAGATTAGCGCTAGTCCCACGAATCTACTTGACATATTACTTTTTGCACAGTTAGAGCCCATTTTGGCTTCAATATCAAAAAGCGACAACAACAGCTCGATTGTCGAAGTCCAGGTGATACAAGCACTTCTCGCATATAAATCAGTGCTTATCTGATGCGTTTATGTATCTCAGTATCAACTAGGGATGGTTACGTTTGATTGAACATTTCGTGCTCATCTCAGTATCGTACGTCGTCTTCTCCCCGAAACCATTTTCGAAAACACTCTAACAACTCCAAAGCGCTCTTAGCTAAATCTGGCTCACCTTCGCGGTATTCACGTTGCTCTTCTCTGCAGCATGAACGTCGCATGGAGCGCTGTTTCTGATCAAGACCCGCCGCCTGAGCCTTCTGAGCCACGGCAAACTTCCCACCGCCTTTAGTTTTCTCAGGTAAAAAAACTGCACCCAATGGGTGCCTATTACCCCGAGGTGTAACATGGCAACCGAACCAGACTTCAACATCCGGGTGTTGTGCTACGGACCAACGGACGCGAAGCAGCTATCCGTGCGCTCGATCAAGGAGATCAAAGAGCACATGGGTAAGCTGCCGGTCATCTGGGTAGACATCGAAGGTGTAATCGACGCCGCCTCACTGAACGAAATCGGTGAGATTTTCTCTCTTCACTCGCTGGCGCTGGAAGACGTTCTCAACAACCATCAGCGCGCGAAGGTCGAGCAATACGGCGAGCATCACTTCATCGTCACCCGCATGGTCTCGTTGGAAGACACCGCACTCAAGACTGAACAGCTTAGTATCTTCTTCGGCAGCAACTTCGTTCTCAGCTTTCAAGATCGCAAAGGTGGCGATTGCCTCAACCCCGTTCGTGAGCGCATCCGCAAGGGCATCGGCAAGATTCGCCAGGAGTCGGCAGAACACCTCGCATACTCCCTGGTGGACGCAGTCGTCGACGGCTACTTCCCCGTCGTGAAAAGCATGGGCGCAAAGCTCAACGCTCTGGAGGACGAAATCTTCGAGCGTCTCGACAGCAGCTTTCCTACTCGTATCTTCCAACTGAAGCGCGAGCTCGTCGAGCTACACGAAAACATGTGGCCGTTGCAAGACTCGCTCAACTCACTGCAGCGCGATGAGCGAGAAGTGCTCAAGCGCGAGACGTACTTCCTTTTGCGGGATTGCTACGATCATTGCAACCGCGCCATCGACCTGGTGCAGAAGTGCCTGACGCTTTGCGGCGACTTGATGAACCTGCACTTGAGCAGCGAAAGCGCTCGGATGAACGAAATCCTCAAGGTGCTCGCCATCATCTCGACTATCTTCATTCCGCCGACCCTCATCGCCGGCATCTACGGAATGAACTTCAATCCGGAAGCCTCGCCATTTAACATGCCGGAGCTGAACTGGGTCTACGGATACCCGTTCGCACTGGTGTTGATGGCAATCGTTATGCTTGGTCTGATCGGCTGGCTGTGGTGGAAAGGCTGGCTGAAACCGAAGCGCAAGATCAGAACCAAGGCTCGCAAGAGCGATTACTAGAGAGCCTCTGACCGTTTCTCATGCGAACCCCGCCTGCGGCTGGGTTCATCAACATCCGCCGCCGGTGCGAAGCCGGTGGCAGGCGAGAAAGAAGTCACATCGAATTCGGAGGCTCAAGGCACCGGCAGAGCGGCGAAAGCATCGCCGACCTGATCAAGACAACGGGCAAGGTGCAAGGCGTCCGCAAGGTGCGGCAAAACAACGGCTTTCAGACGGAAAAGTAACGAGAGTCGGTAGCTCGCGTGCCATCTGTTTTGATGGCACACGAGCGCTTCATCACAATTCTGCCATTCATGCAACGTGCCTGAGGCACCTGCGAAGGAAGGAATCAACATCATGAACTCCACGCGAATTGTCGTCTCCGTCTTGGTTGGTCTGGCGGTGGCGCTGATGGTCTACGCCGGATACTCCGGTGCCGAGAAGCTCACCCTGGTTCTGGCTCTCGGCGGCGGTTGCGGTCTGGCTCTGGCAGCCGATCAAGACGCGGCCGTCGGCACGCTCTTGAGCATTCTTGCCATCATCGTGGCAATTGTCTTTGCCGGGATCGAAGCCGGAATTCTGGCAATCCTTGCCGTGGTCGGCATCGCCGTCTTCACGGGCTCGGCCATCGCCATCTGCCGGGCATAACCGCCCCTCATCTCAGGCTGACGAAGCCTGGTCGAACCAAGCGTTCGTCCAGGTCTTCGGCGCCCGTGTGAGCCCTGTCGTTACTCAGGCCGCTGGTGACAACGCCAGCGGCCTGCCACGGGCAGCATGCACAATTTCATGCTCACGGGCACTACAGATAATGCCCGCGGTTTTCTCGAACGAGATGGTTGCACACTCCAAGATTTCGACATATTCATTCTTTACGGCTTCAACTGTCTAACATAGTATAAGCATTTGACGGAATAATTCACGACTTATTCCGGACTTCAAACACATGGATGGCTTGCACACTACCTGGTGAGTAAATGCCTGGAGACCCAGTCTTCTCAAAATTCTTAGCAGCGATGTTTGCACCAAACAGATATGTTCGTCGTTCAAACAACAGTCAACGGAGCTTTTTAGAAAGCTCGTTGACTGTTGTTTGTAGCGACGCGGCGTTACCTGTTCGCTTATCGAGCGAGCCAGCTCAGGTTGACATAGTCGCGCAGGGTCACCAATGAGAGCGGCAGGCACATAGCCAACGCCGTGAATAAGCCCGACGGCAGGACAAACACGCCCCATTGGGACAGCAGATAAATCAACATGGCCGGGGCAAACTCATAAAAGACGACCCAGGCAGCGAGCCTCAGGATGAGAGGCCGCTCGCGGAGCCGTTCCGTCCAGCTTACGGTGTCGGGGACGCTGTGAGCGACGGACGCGGCGATGACAGTGTCAGCGCCCCACAGGGTCAGCCCAGCCAGAGCGGCAAAAACAGCGAGGCTAGCGAAACTGGGGAAGATCGTCGCATTGGCCGCGTAGATTATGAAAGCAGAGGCAACGCCCCACAGCACGGACATTACGAACCGGAACATTAGTGATTACTCCTCTTCAGATATGGTTTGTGATGGGCAACATTTGCGCACCATGATTCAACACAGGCAGAATGAATCCAGGCACCAGGGGCGATGCACGGGATGCTGTTGGCGCATCCGCAGCATCGCCCCTACAAGTCCAGTTGTCGCGCCTTCTTCGGCTATAGAAGCAACGTTATGCGTCGCCCTGACCGGTGTATGCGCGACGGCGAACCAAGACGAACATCCTTTCGAACCTGGGCGAGACTCGAGTGTCGGACGCCCTTTTATTGTCGCCGGAGCACGGGTCCGGGTGCCATTTCGATGTAGGCGATCGCCACCATATCCGGGGTCAAGCCGGACGCGGAGACCCTGGCGTGCAGTTCGTCGAGATCGGCATTGTGTGCCACCAAACCGTCTTTTCCTGCCGCCACCCACTCACCAACGGGCAACTCTGCGTGATGAGCGTCAATCCAGACCGAGCCCGGATGACGTTCTCGCTTACGCGGAGGAAGCAGCGCCACATCTCCCGTCTCCTGCACGTCCGATGAGGACGAGAGGTCGTCCGTGGCAGAAGTCCGCAAATCCGGGGTTTTCGCGGGCACGTTCCCCGACGTCTCGCTCGACAGATCGGCGGTCGCCAGCGCCCGCAAATTCGGGGATGCCGCAGGCACGTTCACCGACGTCACGGTCGGCAGATCGGCGGTCGCCAGCGCCCGCAAATCCGGGGATGCCGCAGACACGTTCACCGACGCCGCGGTCGACAGATCGTCCGTCGCCAGAGCTCGCAAATCCGGAGCCCCCGCAGGCACGTTCCCCGACGTCACGCTCGACCGATCGGTAGCCGGAGCCCGCAAATCCGGAGCTCCCGCAGGCTCCTCCCGCGCTGTCGAAGGCTGCGCATTCTCGACTGCCCCGGTCTGCGAATTCGCCGTCACCGCCGGTTCTCTCTTCCACCAGACCCGCGGGATCTGCGCGCAGACGGTTCTGATGTCCGAAGAGGCTTCCTTGCCAATCATCAGGTCACGCCAAAATTCGAGATGACCGCGCAGCGCGGTGGCACGCGTGGTGAGCTCGCGAATGACGGTTGAAGAGACAGCGGCAACACCCATCGCCGCCTTTGCCTCGATGAAAGCGGCCGTTCGCGGCGTTGTCCGTCTCGCGTGCTCGATGATGTAGCTGCCCGCTGAAGCCGCAAGCTGAGCATCAGCCTCGCGTTCCAGCTCGAGAAAAACCTTTTCCAACTCGCCGGCAGCGCCGACAATCGTCTCACAAATCTGAGCAATATGCTCTGGAGATTCGCTGCTGATCATGTCTGTTCTCCTGGTTTTGCAACCTCTATCGCCTAAATTGAAATCCCGGGCAAACAGTTTTTGATACTGCTCTGCGCCAGGCTTCTGTTGATCTCGGTTTTGTCGAAACTGCTGTTAGTCCGAAAGATACCGGGAGCAAAAGTCCAACTTTGTCGCCGCCGTTTCTTTGTCGACTGAAGCGTTCCATCGGCAAGAGATGGTGGCGCCCGATGCCTTTCGGACAGCCGAGCGCCACCATCTACAGTGCCCGCCATCACCGCCTAGTTAACGATGACGATGATGGTGTGGAAAGACCGTCCACCGGGGCCGGGATTGGATTGTTGAATCTGAATGATTCCGGTACCGCGCCGCATCGCCCGGAAGGTAGCTACCGTACCCGGCTGTGCGATGAACGAGCGGAGCAGCAGCGGACCGCCACCGTCACTGGGAAACGAGTAGACCTGGACCGTGCGTGGCCCGTTGGCACCTTGCTTGACCAGTGTGACGGTGCCCGGGTAGAGGAGAAACACCGTGCTGGGTGGACGATCGACATCGATGACCGGATTGAACGGCGAGACCAAGACCGCCCGCTGCGTCAGCACTTGCGCCTGCGTCGCCTGATTTGTCAGCGTGTAACCGAAGTAGGCGCTACCGCAGAGGAGCGCCAAAACGAGGCCGAGAGCCAGCTTTTGCTTCATTGCCGGGTTCCGTTTCTTTTAAGCCCTTTCCTTTCGGACAGCAGTCAAAGACGAACTGCAATAAAAACATCATGCTCGACCGGCTGATGCAGCGACGGTCGAGCAATCGGATTGGCCGGGTTTTTAGTTACCGGATACCTCAGTCTTCCAAATACCACTGTGCTTCCAGCGCTGCCGCGCAGCCCATGCCGGCAGCCGTGATCGCCTGTCGATAGCGACGATCGGCGACGTCACCGGCGGCAAACACACCGGGGATGTTGGTCTTCACACCATCCACCTTGAGGTAGCCGAGCTCGTCCAGCTCCAACTGATCTTTGAAAAGACTGGTGTTGGGTCGGTGACCGATGGCGATGAAGATGCCGTCAGCATCATGACGCGTCACCTTGTCGTCTTTGATGTTGCGAGTCTCGATCCACTTCACCTTTTTCGCCTCGGTATCGCCGATGGCGTCAACGGTGCTGTTGAGGATGAACTCGATTTTGCTGTTCGTTCGCGCGCGTTCGATCATGATCGGTGAGGCGCGGAACTCATCTCGGCGATGAACCACCTTCACCGAGGAAGCCAGACGCGAGAGAACGATCGCCTCTTCCATGGCAGCATCGCCACCGCCGATTACGAAGACCTTTTTGTTCTTGAAGAAGAAGCCGTCGCAAGTAGCACAGGTGGAAACACCGCGCCCGACAAGCTTCTGCTCCGATTCCAGACCAAGGAACTTGGCGGACGCACCGGTGCAGATGATCAAGCTGGAGCAATGAACTTCGTCCGAGCTCGTCTTCAAGACGAACGGATATTCACTCTTGGCCTCGCCCTCCGGCTTGAGGTTCGCCGACTCGACCGAATCGATGAGGAACTCCGTACCGAACCGTTTCGCCTGTTTCTCCATGTCCTCCATCAACGTCGGACCGAGGACACCGTCAGGGAAGCCAGGGTAGTTCTCCACCTCAGTGGTGATCGTGAGCTGTCCGCCGGGTTGAGTACCCTGAATCACCAGGGGCTTGAGATTCGCTCGCGCCGCATAAATCGCAGCAGTCAGACCGGCAGGGCCGGAACCCAGAATCACCAATTTCTTTTGCAGGGCCATCGTATAGCTCCATGTCTTGCAAGAGTCGACAGGGCAGGAAAACTCCCACCCCTACAGTCGCCGCAAAAACTCTTCACTTTCCAAGCATCCAAAACACCACAACGAGCAGTGTCCCGCCTGGGAAGAGGCGCTACTGGCAATAACTTGTGAGAATCAGGATGAGCGGGTCGCTACATTGTTCGCGACAATGCGCCGGACTCGATCAGCCGTCCCAGCACTCTCTTGGGAATTTTGAATCGTTTCAGGACGTGGGCGGGATCACCGTCGTTGTCGAGATGCCCTTTTCCTCCGCCGTCTTTCTTCAGCAAGAAGGCCTGCATCTGTTTCACCGTGCCCAGTTTCGTGTGGCTCATGCTGACGATGGCACTGCGTGCGATGTCTTCGTCGCTCAGGGCTTCGGTAACTGAATTCACCGGAGAAACACAGCACTTCTTGCCGGCGAAGAGCTTCAGCCACTCATCGCGGTTCTTCGTCTCCAGCAGCTTTTGAACTTTTTCGAAGACGGCCTTTCCATCCGCGTCGAATCGCGGTGGTTTCGTCTTCTCTTCAGTCAAGCCGATTGCCAGACAGAAGTTTCTCCAGTACTGGGGCTCGATGCAGGCGACGGCAAGATGCTCGCCATCCTTGCAACGATAAACTGCATAATTCGGCAGGAGGCGGGGGAAATCGAAGCCGCCTTCCTCCGGCGAGACACCGGTGTACATCTGACTCGTGGCTTGGTAGCCGAGCAATTGAGCTGCGCACTGAAGCATGGAGATGTCCAGATGCCGGCCAGCGCCGTTCAGGTCGCGCTGGAAGAGCGCTCCCATGATGGCAGTGGAAGCAGTGAGTGCAGTGGCGTAGTCGGCTATCAAGACACCAGGAATCGAAGGGATTTTATCTCCCTGGCCCGCACTCAACAAACCTGCCTCAGCCTGAAGATTGAGGTCGTGCGCTGGTTCGTTCTGGCGATTCGACCCTTGACCGTAGCCGGAGATCGAACAATAGACGAGACCGGGATTCTTATCGCTCAGTTTCTCGTATCCCAGCCCCAGTCGGTCCATGGTTCCCGGAGTGAAGTTCTCGAGGATGACATCCACGCCTTTGCTCATCTTGCGAACGAGCTTCAGCCCATCCGGATGCTTCAGATCCACGGACAGGCAGGTTTTGTTGCGATGAATGCTCCAGTAGTAGAGACTCTCCCCCTTCACTACCGGCGGTATCACCTTGTTGAGGCCGGGCGTGACCGGTTCGATCCTGATCACGTCAAAACCAACATCAGCCAGGAGCGTTGAGCAATATTCACCGGGCAAGAGATGGCTGAAATCAAGCACACTGATACGTCTCTTTCGACGTTTCATTGACACATCCTCCAAAAGCGGGCAGGGCGTGACGCTAAGGTCGAGTTCGCCCGCTGGCTGGATAAGTATAGCCGGTCCAATTGTCAGTAAACTTTCCCTCTGGCAGCCAGGTCAATCAGAAGCCGGTGGGCCGATGGCTGTTCCTCGGCATTCACATCCATCACGCTGTTTCTGTATCCAAGCAAGCCAGGAACTGATCCATCATCCCGTAGAGCGGGTGGGTTGGTCCTGGACTAGACGCAGATAAGGTGGAGGTATGAATTCGTGAACGGTTAAAGAAAGTGCTTATGAAAAATAACCGTCTTGCGCAAGGAAAGAATATGGCTGTAAAGCGCTTCTGAAGCCAAGATCATCTACACATATGACGAACCCGATCTAGCACCCTCACTTGAGAACCCGTTGCTAAGCGCTTCTTCAACTTGAATCATAAGCAATTCGAACCAATTGCGAGCACAGATGTCAGGCAGCCCTCCAACCTGTGAGGCACATCCGTTATCAAGCGATTGACTCGTTACAAAACCCTGCTTATCGCACGTGCGCGAACCGCAGCGAGATATACGTCGGATATAAAACTACAAACAACTACTTGACGGGCACTCAACGATTCCAACAGCGAGACAATCGGATGAAGGCACTTCCGGCGGTGGCGTTGGTGAAGAACACTCGAGAACTGGAATGCTATCGGCTGCGTGAAAGCTGATTACCACCGCTTATCAAACACCCCGCTGATATCGGATTTCTCCGTTTCTGAGCCAAAGTGATTTCCACCACTTATCAAACACCTGGTGATATCGCGGCAAACGCTCAAAATAGCTTCGGATATTAAAAATACGAGACGCCACTAACCTTCGCTAAGGCATATTGGCTGATTTGCGCAGGATTTAAGATATCAAATGGGAGAATATCAAAAGCAAAGATCGGTCAAGTTCAATGAAACTTGTGATCCTGTACAGCTTTTGAGATATCTAGAGCATTCTTGGTTTAACAATCACGGACAGCTATCATGACAACCATCTCCTGTTGTCCTTCTCATCCAAAAACAGCCACAAGCAAACCTTCCTCTACCCAAGTTGAACTCGCCTCGATCGCCCAAGCTAGCGATTGAGTATTGAACTGCCACAGACTCGAGAACAGGTCCACAATTCTCCCAGGAGACGTTACACGTTCTCCAACACGCACCAGCAGGGAACCTAACCAGCTCGCCATCATGGTGCGCACCTTGCCGACATGGTCGAACCCAGGCTGACTCCGGCGGATCTGCTGTCGGAGCAGTACGAGAAGCAACCCATCAGACGTGCCCCTGGCGATTAACCGTCATGGACGGAGCAAGGGCCTGTCTGACGCCCGAATGATTTTTTCCTGTACATCCAGACAGCTGACTCAACTTGGCTTGGCGCCTTGACTACGGAGTCAGTGTCTTTTTGATTGGTCTGAGAATAAGGGTTAGTAGTCCCATGGTTACGACAGAAGGATTGATCCGGTCCGGCAGAGCTCCGGTCCGCAATGGCAAGGACGCCAGCCCGAGCATGACTGCAATGGACAGGATCAACCACGCCCAACGCCGGATCGCCGGACTGAAGTTGAAGGACTTCGGGCGTATTACCGGCGCGAGTGTGTACGCAGAGCTGCATCAAGCAGAATTGACTCTGCAATCTGCCCGGGAATTCGCCGAGCAGGAGCGCTATATCGACGCAGAAGTCGCCGCGGAGCTCGCCGAGCGCCAGATCGCCACAGCCGCGCGACAAGCAGTCGAGCGGGTGATGAACAACTGCACGGTTTCATGACCTGAGCGCCGAACCAGGCGTTCGTTAAATTCTCGGCGCAATGACCCGCCACAACGCGGCGTACAGATGACCGAAATCATGACACGAACGAGTGGGGGCAGGTTCGCCTGTCCCATTCGTTTCTGAAATTCATCTTACTATTATATTTCGTATGATAAATACTAGTATAACCTCATGCCATTAAATATGGTGCCAACATTAATCAGAGGGAGAAAGAAAAATCAGCAGAGGAATGGGGTTGCCATTCCTCTGCTGCCAAAGCAAGCCCGTGATTATTTCTCACGAGCGGTCAGACGTCAGATGGAAGAGCCGGCCAGAGGCATTTCGTTAACGCCTCCGCACGACTCGTCCTTCATGAGACCCTCTTGATCGAGCGTCTCCAAATCGGCTTCCGAGACGGAACCGGTGCATCCGCGGGTGATCAAGCGGCGCAACGACAATGCCTTCCTCTGCGCAGGTTCGGAACCTTCGAGGTGGGCTTTGCGTTCCAGTTCACAGGCAGTCCCGGCAAGAGAAGTCTTATCTCTCCTGGACATGTTGGGTTCCTCTCCACCAGAAATATTGTTGGAATATATCAGCAGGTATCTTACGGCTTAGCGCAAGCTTGAATGACCGCATTAAGTGAGCACTTACGTCTTCGTGGGGTCGCCATGAATGGGCAGCTGTGACGACACAACAGCCAATGTTTCGCGAATCTGTTCATCCGTCAGGCTAGGAATCAGACCGTGGGATTGGCGTGTCAGTTTCGCCAGTTCCGCCGCTTTTCCATATTCAATCCAGGCTTTGTCGCGGTCGCCCAGTTTGATGAAGGCCAGAGCGCGGAGCACATACGCGGAGAACAATCGTGCTTCCAGGCTACCGGCGGCATTGCGGCTATAAACTTCGGCAACCTCGGCAGCGGAACCATCCGACTCCCGTCGCAGATGCGAGTGTGCCCACTCCAGAGAGCTCACAGTGTCATCAGCGCCGTGCCCGTTGGTGTACCCGTGTTTGTAACCGGCGGCAATCAGATCGTTAAGGTGCTGTCTCAACTAAACCTCCTTCTTTTCATGTATAAGCCCTTGGGGGGCGTGGGAAACAGGCTGCGGCCCGCCTGGTTAATCTGGGAAAGATAGGATGAAAGTGATTGCAGTTATTGGTTTTCGCGCCTTCAGTGGGGTATGTATTGGATGGGTTAATCATACAAATTGCTGCAAAGGCAGTGCTACTTTGGTTAAGCAGGATTTTGCACTTGTTACGTCCGTTTTTCACTTTGGATATTGTGCCAGTCAAGAGGTTCTCCACATTGAACCGAGCCCGACGGGTATAGGAATTTGCCTGCTTGCGCAGTTGGTATCAACTCGAGGCAATATCGTGTACGCTCACGGGAAAAGTTCAATTTCGGAGATAAGCTGCGCGAGCGGTTCTACGTGAACTTTTGCAGCGTCCGATATTTGTAGAACTGTTTAAACTCGGGCTATTGAGCACTTCTAGCAACAACGCGCAATATAAACACACTTGCGCTAAGGCTCTATTCGCAATGTTTGCAAGCGTTTACAAACACTTCGTCATTGATTCGTTGCTATTGCTGCAGGGCGCGGGCTCTCCAGAAGCGCGTCTTGTACTGAAAAATGTAACAACTGTATCCGAAAGTGTCATTCCTGGCCCTCGCTCTTGTGGCTAGTCAGGCTTCGCTACCCTATTTATGGGGGTGGATAAGTAGTTTTTTCGTATTTTTAAGCCAATATTACATGTTCGATGTTACCGAACCTTCTTGGTGGAAGAAAATCCGCGCAAGTTCTTCCATGACGAATTCAGTGGCTCTGACAAGTGTGAATCCTGAACTGCAAATTGGAACTTCTGGCAAAAAAAGGGCGGGGCATGGCCCCACCCTTTGGTGATTATTGTTCCAGGTCCTTATTCTATTCCCACTCGATAGTGGCTGGCGGTTTCGAGGTTATGTCATACATAACTCGATTGATTCCCGGCACCTCGTTGACGATTCTGTTCGAGATCGTCTCCAGCAGGTCATAGGGAAGCCTTGCCCAGTCGGCCGTCATACCATCTTCGCTGGTTACTGCTCTGATGCAGATCTGGTTCATATAGGTGCGTTTGTCTCCCATGACACCGACGGATTTGGTGGGCAGGAGCACACCGAACATTTGCCACACCTGCCTGTACAAACCGTGCGATTTCACTTCTTCTCGAATGATCCAGTCCGCATCTCGTAGAGTCTTCAGGCGCTCCTTCGTCACTTCGCCGATCACCCTTATTGCCAGACCGGGACCTGGGAATGGATGGCGCCGGATGATACCGTCGGGAACACCAAGCTCTTTGCCGAGAAGTCGCACTTCATCTTTGAAAAGTTTGGCAAACGGCTCAACCAGCCGAAACTGTAGATCTTTTGGCAGCCCACCGACGTTGTGGTGTGATTTGATCTTGACTGCAATCCGTTCACCGGTTTTGGGATCGATACGTTCACCTGACGATTCGATGACGTCCGGATAGAGAGTCCCCTGTGCTAAAAATTCGAACGGTCCGAGTCTCTTCGACTCTTCTTCGAATACACGAATAAACTCTTCACCAATGATCTTGCGCTTCTGTTCCGGATCCACCACCCCAGCCAGTCTATCGAGGAAGCGGGATCTGGCTTTGACGAAGTGTACTTTGATATTGAACTTGTTTTCGAACTTATCAACCAACCATTCCGGTTCGTTCTTCCTCATGAATCCTTGATCGATGAACATGCACGTAAGGTTGTCGCCGATCGCTTTATGGAGCAAGAATGCCAGAGTGGAGCTGTCGACTCCGCCGGAAAGTGCCAGCAGAATGCGCTTGTCCTTCACGCGATCTCTCACTTGTTGAATGGCATCGTCGACGAAACGATCCATCGTCCAGGTTTGCGTGCAGCCACAGACTTTGGTGACGAAGTTTTCAATCACTTTCTGGCCGCCGCGCGTGTGTATTACCTCCGGGTGGAACTGCACACCATAGAGTCCACGCTCCTCATCAGCGATTGCTGCCACAGGCGTATTGATTGTCCTGCCGATGACCTCGAATCCGTCAGGCAATGTCGCCACGCTGTCACCATGGCTCATCCAGCTCTCCAGGACTGGGTCCAGCCCGTCGAACAGCTTGCCATGATGCACCACCGTCAGTAGTGCCCGTCCATACTCGCTGCCCTCAGCGTTCTCGACAGTTCCCCCCAGATCGTGCGCCATTAGCTGCATTCCGTAGCAAACACCCAAAACCGGCAGGTTCATTTTCCAGATTGCCGGGTCGAGACGCAGGGCGTGCTCGTCGTAGCAGCTATTCGGTCCACCTGAGAGAATGATTCCTTTCGGATTCAGTGCCGCGAGCTCGCTGGCAGAGACGCTAAATGGAAGAATCGCGGAGTAGGTGCGAGTCTCCCTTACCCGGCGAGCAATCAATTGTGAATACTGAGAGCCAAAATCAAGAATGGCGATACTGTCTGTAAGACAGTTGTCGGGCAATTTTTCGGAATTTATTTTAGCCTGTGTCGAGGTCACTTCCTGTCTCCTTCGGTTTATGGACAATTTCTGCGGCAAAAGTGGTATGTCTATAATACTTCCCACAATATTACTCGCCAACTCGCATTAGGACAGGAAATCCCGGCATTTATGCATCTACGAGGCAGGTATCTTGGCAACAGGGCGGGCGATTCCGACTCTGAGCTCCCTCATCTGATTGAAGTGACAAAAACGCTCTGGCGCGGCGGCCAGCCGTCCCACGCCGGTTTAAAGCAACTGAAATCGAAAGGGATTAAAACCATTATCAATCTGCGAGAGGATGACAGTTCCATCAGCCAGGAGGCCGTGTTAGCGAAGGAGCTCCAGCTCGAGTACATTTCTCTGCCACTGCGACCGTTCGATATTCCTACTCAAGACAGTATCGACAGGTTTCTCTCGGTGGTCGAAAACGACGGTCATCATCCGGTGTTCGTGCACTGCCTTCACGGTATGGATCGAACCGGTCTGATGGTCGCTCTTTATCGGCTCAAAGTGCAAGATTGGTCTTTCGAGCTTGCTTACGAAGAAATGGTGCAGCTCGGATTTCATGAGGCATTTGCCAACTTGCGGAACGTCGTTATTGAGTCGGCCATTGCCTGGGGAAAGCTGCCGATGGATTTTCCACCGTCCAGTCGCTAAGCGCACCACCGCAGAGCCTCAAATCGGAAACATACAGTATCAATGAGGGCTTTGATTCCTGATTCGTAATCACTTTTGGCTCAAAAACCGAAAAACTTGGGTATCAAAGGCGCCTGCTCAGAAGGTCTGTCAGAACCGGGTTAAAATGAAAGATTGTATAAGTAGGTTGAGTTTGGAACCTTCTCTAGTCACTAATTGGAGCAGTGGTGTTCAGTACATTGCATGGTGGAACGGTTGGCCTAAAACAACTGGATCAATCACTTTCTCTCCAGCGGTATGAGATTCGCTTAGGTTTTACCCGATTTTAATTGTGCTAGCTGTCGCTTAAGAGATAGGCCAGGACTGAGGTTCGCGCTGGCGAGAGCATGTGATATCCGATTAATATATTAACTGCGAATTATCTCAAGCGAGAGCTAGCTCAAGGATCTATATTTTCTTCACAAAGTGCATAGGGAAAGGTTCTTGAACCGTTCAGATCTGAAAATTC
>CAYTDR010000024.1:0-19505 GCA_964436185.1 uncultured Candidatus Obscuribacterales bacterium
TCTCTCTCTGCCCGCTCATGATTCGCTAACTTCTCATGCAATTGTGCACGCAGTAGATACAGATCCACAAGCGCAGACACTGGAGCGATCTCAATTGCCCTGCTCAGATCATCCAGGGCAAGTGCGTCGTCGCCGATATTCAGTCGTGCAACGGCGCGCCTCTCCAACAGCTCGACGCTCAGGTACCTTTCTCGTTTCGGATCTATGGAACCACAGCACAGGTCGATCAACTTGTCGTTTAGCTCTAAGGCTGCGTAGGCTTCTGCCAATCGAATACAGTCCACATAGTTGAACTTCCTGTCAGGCTCGAGTTGAAGAGCCCTCTCGAGATCTTCCACCACTCGCTCGAAGTTCCCCGTGACATAAAACACGCGGGCTCGAAGCGCATAGATCGACGCATCATTTGGTTTGAGCTCAAGACGCTTTGTACAATCATCTTCAGCACCTGAGAAATTCTCGAGATACAACCTATTGAATGCTCGCAGACCATAGTTGTAAGACTGCTTCGGACACACCGCGATAGCCCTTGTCAGAACCGACTCAGCCTTTTCGTAGCGTGAAACAGCATGGAGATACAACGCCACTGTAGCGAGAGTTGATGACTGTAACCGGTCCAGGATCATGTCAATTATTAAGCTACATCATTGGAGAGTACTGAAGGCATTTGCCATCAGTTGGGAAGTCATGCGATGCCCCCATAACTCACAATACAATATGTTTTATCTCTCATCTGGTCGATCGCGAAATTACTGTTCGTCTTCTCAACGCATAGCTGTCATGCAACCGCCAATGGGCTGAACATATTGACGATCGGCCGAGATACGTTTAACCTTGCGTTGATAAACTCACATATTTAGAAAGGCTGCCCACTTTTAACTACCATTGCTACAATTAGTTCCGTGTCTGGAATACGCAGACGCAGCATCTCTTTGCAGCAGCGGTTCAACCGAGGATAACCACTACCACAGATAATCGGAGCTTTTCTTGGACCCGTCACTACAACCAATGTCAAGACCTTCTGTCTTCCGTCCCCGTACGGTTCTTTGCGAACGGCATGAACTGATACGATTCGGACTCAAGAGAGTTGTGTCTGAAGTCGTAGATATCGTCGGCGAAGCCGCTGACGGCATGGCAGCCACTGAAATTATTCGCCGCATGCGGCCGGACTTCGTTATTCTCGATGTCGACCTGGACGTGCTAAATGGAGTTGAAGTTTGCCGAAGAATTAGTCAGGAATTGCCCAATTCGAATGTTCTTGTTCTAACCGACTCTTACCATGCGACTAAATATCACAATCAACTTGTTCGAGCAGGCAGTCGTGGGTTCTGCCTGAAGAGCTCCGGTCCGAGGACACTGTTTGAAGCAATTGAACAGGTCACGAGAGGACTTCCTTATACCGACCCGAAAATCACTCAGTTGGTCAAACAGCAGCCGGCCAACAACATGCCCAACTGCAATCTCACCGACAGGGAGATTGAAGTGCTGATTCGGCTCGATTTGAGGAACAAGGAGATCGCCGAAGAGTTGGAGATGAAGCTGCGTACTGTCGAGAAACACATCGAATGTATTCTCGCTAAGCTTAAGGTTCCGACACGAACCGCTGCTGCATTGAAAGCTGTTCAGCTCGGTTACGTTCTGTTGCCCAAAATGCCTGGTAGAGATCCTGTTACCGGCGTCAGTCATGAGCAAACAGTGGCTGAGCTGCAGGCTGAGCTTGCCATAGCCAACGAACACCTGAAAGCACTCCTTAGACAAAATGAATTGTTGAAAGAAGCGCTTAATGAGAGAATGCGTCAGACAAAACGTGATTAAGCCTGGCTAAACCCGGGCGGTACTGACCTCTCAGCAGGTAGACATATGAATAATTCATTCAGGCGCTCGATCGCTTCTATTCTTATTGCGGGTTCAATACCGGCTCTGGTGCAAACCGCAGCTTATGCAGAGGGAGAACAGCCCGCTGTTACCTCTGATTCGGCAGACTCAGCGACTTTGCAGCCATCCGCCACGAGTTCCACACCAGTAAAGAGTTCCGTACCAGCAAACGACGAGCCAGCTACCAGCACATCTCCTGCTGCCAAGGGAGGCGTGGTCGTCAACTCAGCTGGAGACCCTCATACTTCTGACAAGCAAGAGAAGTAGCCGGAAAAGAAAGCAGAGAAAGTCGAGGAACCCAAGCCGTCTTTTCCAATTGGACGGAAGTTCAGCCGAATGGCTCAAACATATACCGGCGTCAATTGGCTGACACAGGCAATTTCGAACAAAGTCGCCGCACATATCATCAAAAGAAAAGTTGGCGGTTCGGTAGACGTCGACCTCAAAACCTACAGTTTGACCGACCTTATGGCTGGTAAAGTCAAATCGGCGACAATCAAACTGGAAGGCGCCAAAATGATGGACGCGCGCCTTGGCACCATCGAAGCTACTACTTGCCAGCCGGTTTGGTACTCATACTCCAAGAAGAAGAACAAATCCAGAGGCGTACAAACTCCCGTTCTAATCTCGCTCAAGGCGACTCTAACGCAGAAGGATGTCACCGATGCGCTCGAGAGCACCAAGATCGCGTCGACCTTGCGCGGACTCAACCTCGATCTTCCCGGTCTGGGAGAGCAACAGCTACAAATCATCAAACCTGCAGTCGAGATAAAAGATAGCCTGGTCTTCATCAAGGCAGTACTGGTAACCAAAGGTGGAAGCGAAGATACGGGCGTGCCCATCTCGATTTCGGCCAAACCGATTCTGGTCAACCAGAGCGACATCATCCTTTCTGAGTTGAAGGTCGAATCGGAGTACATCACCAAGCCGGAAGAGTTCGCAAAATTTTTCGCCGAACTGATCAATCCTGTCGTTCGATTCTCCCGCTACGACCGCAAGAATCGTGCGTTCCGATTGGTCACGCTTGATGTCAAAGACGGAAGAATAGAGGGCAAGGGCAATCTGCTCCTGGCACCAAAGCAGCCACCACCTTCATTGGCGGCAAAACACTAGGCGCTGGCGGGCACCATAAATGGTGCTCAGCGCACTTCCGCTCATCTCGCCGGCAAGTTGACATCGTAGGTCTTGCTCCATCGCAATTACCGAACCTTCCTCATGACATCAAGGATTTCGCAAGTAGCCATTTTAAATTGCAGTCCGTGAGTTCAGAGGAGTGAACCTGAATGAGCCTGTGGTACATAGTGAAAACCACACTGTTCGGAATACACCTATTCATTGGAACGAGACGAATTCGATGAGACACTTCTCTTTTGCGCTGCTGCTGTCCTTAGCCCTCTGTTTTATGCCAGTAGCTAATTTTGCAGCCCAGACAACGGGTCTTGGCTGGGATCCGCTTCATACCAAAGTGTTTATTGTTGGTGTTTTGAAATGGAAATCGAAGGATCTCGATTCGTTCTCTGTTCACAACCGTCGTGATAAAGAACTCGTCAATCAATTTTCTGCGCTCGGCGTTCCCCAATCGAACATCACATACCTTCCGAACGAAAAGGCAACTCTTCAAGCGATAAAAACAAGTCTTGCTAGGAGTCTTCAATCCTGCAGCTCGAATGACACATTTGTCTTCTATTACTGCGGTCATGGCTGGCTGGACGACGATAACGGCAAAGGCTATTTTGCCAACTACGACGCGGGAGATTCTAGTGCAAGCTGCCTTGCTGTCGATGACATCGTCAAAAGTTGCAAAACGAACTTTCACGGCTCAAAAATTTTGTTTTTTGTCGATTGCTGCAGATCCGGTGCACTTGCGGACACCCTCGAAGCATCGAAATGTAGTTTCAAATATGGTGCGCTCTCAGCTTCTACATCCGGAGAAGACTCAACGGGAAATTGGACTTTCAGCCAGGCCCTGCTGGATAGTTTGGCAGGACATACATACGCTGACTTCAATAGAGACGGTGTTATAACTTTCGACGAGTTGGGTCATTACATCAAGGACGAGATGAAACTGCTCGAAGGGCAGATGGCTTCCGTTGTAAAAGCGAATGGCTTTGACCCTCAGATGAAACTAGCGAATGTCGTTTTCCGACAAGAATCCGTACCGGAACGTGTCGAGGTCAAGTTCGAAGGTGATTTGTGGAAAGCAAAACTTCTTGAGAGGCGAGATAAAAAAGCCAGAGTGCAATGGATTCAAATTGGCTGGGATGCACCTGATGATGAAGTTTGGGTTCCACTCGCCGATGTTCGTCCTTTGAAATCAGGCACCGCGCGCGGTACTGCTACAGATTCCGCTGCATCGACTTCGACACCGACAGTTAACCAAAAGGTGACTGTCCTCTGGGAAGCCGAGTACTATCCTGCGGTGATTAAGAAAGTCGACGGCAGTCGTTATTTCGTTCACTACGACGAGTACGACAGTTCGAATGACGAGTGGGTTGGCATGGACAGAATCAAAATGAAGCAAACCGCGAAGGCCATCGCGACTCCGGCAAAACAACCAACTCAACCGAAGCAAACTGCACAAACAAAACCGCCTGTACAACGTTCGACTGCCACTCCTAGCGGCACGGCGAAGTTCGCCATCAAACAAAAAGTCCTGGTCCTCTCGGAAGATGAATACTATCCGGCTGTCATTCAAAAGATAAATGGCAACAAGTACCACATTCACTATGACGGATATGAAGCATCTGATGATGAATGGGTGGGCACGGATCGAATAAAGATAGGAAAGTAGCGCTGCTACCTTTCTGATAATCAACCGTGGGGCTAGCCTTCCCGGACTTATCAGCGGCTTGTAATGCGACAACGAGATCTTCATGTGCTACCCTGTGAGCACGTTTACTTTCTGATTGGAGCTGCGTATGCAAGTAATGAAGTCCGGTTGCTCGCCCAGGCAAACAGCCCTGGCAATGGCTATGGTCATCGCCTCCGCATCACTGTCCGCGTGCAGTAATATGCCGTTCAATCAATCTACTTTCACATCCGCTCAAAAGCAAGTACAAGGAGTACTCCAACAAGGCGTGCTCAAACAAGACGGAAAGAAAATACAGGTGTGGTTTGTCAGCACCGCTAATGGTGAGGTAAGTGTTGTACCTGTAGAACGTTCACTTCGTGGTGGCGATACTCTCAAAGACGGAGTTGAGGAATTGCTGCGAGGACCGGATGACAGCGAAGCGGCCTCGGGCATGGCAAGCGAAATTCCAAGAGGCACCATTCTCCTGGGCATCAATCGAGACGGGAACGAAATTGAAATCAACTTATCAAGACGATTCTCTTCCGGTGGCGGACCAGATTCAGTCGAAGCCCGGCTCGAGCAGCTAGCGAAGACAGTCAAATCAGTGGTCCCTGATGCCGAGGTCTATGTGGACGTCGAAGGACAACGTCTAACGGCATCATCCATCGACGGCATCGAAATAAATCAGCCGCTCTAGCCATTAGAATTGCAATCAACTGTTAGCTTGAGCGGTGATGCGAAGAGCGCTAGAGTACCTTGTGCACCAAACTTGCGTCACTTTGTTTTTACTTTCTCGGATTCGATTTTATCGACTTCTTTCAGCGTCTCTTCACGGGGCTTGCCTGCTTTCAGACCGGCAATAACCGCACTGCAAGCCTTCCAGTATCTCGCCCTATACCTATCGTTAAGTTCCTCCCATTCACCCTTTGGAATGAATTCGGAGCCGATCCATCGATGGTCGTAATTGTGTGGAGTCTTTTTGTCCCACTCGAGGATTTGCGGAATAAGTGTCTCGTACTTCTGCGCCGTCATTCTCTCGTTGACAGTGGCAAGCTGTGAGTTCACATAATCCCGAGTTTCAAAGGCATCGTCGTCGACTTTCTTACATCTAGTAATGTCAAAACCACTTCGCAGTTGCGCGGCAAAGAACCAATATTCGCCCTTGTCATTTGCTTTGCCGTCGTAGAGATATGCAGAGGCGAGGGCATAGAGAACCAGCGGTGAATAGTTGGCAGAGTTGCCTGCGACCTTCTCCATCGTCTTAAATCGCTCAGGAGACTCCCATTCCGTCATTTCTGAAATAACTTTGTCTGTTTCCTCCTGGGTCTGGGCAGGAATCTGGCCATCTTGAGGGTATTCCGTGGTCCCCTCAGCAAAAGAAGTCCCACACATCGAAATGACCGTTATTACAGCTATTGAAAGGTTTCTAAGTCTCTTGAACATAGTTCTTTTATTCACGGATTCAGCATGTTTAAACGGAACGAACTCAGGCGGGGCGAATGCCTGGCTATTTCGAGAAGTGATGTGCCACTGACTGGCTAAAAATGTCTTCATCAAAACCATTTCAGGTGCCGAAACTAGAGAACGAAGAGCGGCACTACTGGAAACTTTGAGTTAGACTGAATGTAACATGGTGCGACTGGCAGGATGTCGATTGAACGGAATTCAGTCACGCCAGTGTTACATAGAATGTCTATTGAAGGCGGTGGAACATGGATCTGCACCGTATTCTGTTATCATTTACAATCTGTCTATAATTTCGAAAATCGGTAATCGAGAATGAAAGAAGGAATTCATCCGAACTACTTTGACGTCGTCGCCACCTGCGTGTGCGGCAGCGAAGTACAACTCGGCTCCACACAAAAGCAAATCAGGGTAGAAATTTGCAGCGCATGCCATCCGTTCTACACTGGACAACAAAAAATCGTCGACACGGAAGGCCGAGTTGAGCGATTTGTCAAGCGCTACGGCAAGAAGCCCGAACAAGCGGAAGAAGCAACTGCCAACGCCAGCTAGTCCGATCAATTGCCTTGAATGCCGCCTGTTATTGCCAAGCTTCACGTAAACTTGGTATGTAGCTGGCGGCGTCTTGCTATTTGGAATCTCTGCGGAACAAGGTCATTCCTTCAGGCGTCGGAAACCTTGTACGAGCCAGGCAAATAGCTCGCTGGTGGACAGCAATCATGCAATTTTCCCAATTACCAAAATGAAACCTCAAAAAATCAGAACCAGCCGAATGCTTGGCAAGTATCGATTTGCAGCGTTGCTGGTTCTTTACTTTGCCCTCATTGTCGTCGACAGCGGATTTTGCCAAACCGGCACAGAATCACCGGAGGCGGCCAGTCAAAAATCTTTCGACGCGGTGAGATCAGGACGTATAGACGAATTCACCAGAATGATGCTGCCGGCCGATCTGGAGCGTTTCAAAAAATCGATGCTGGTTATTGTCGACATGGCCAAATCGAAGGGACAAGAGGAGCAACTTCTCCAGCTCTTCAATGTGAAAACTGACGATGAGCTCAGACAACTTGATGCTGCCGACTTCCTTTCGCGGCTGATGAAGAAGACCATGCCCCCTGATACCGCTCAAATGTACGCCAATTCGACATTCGAGATGCTAGGTCATGTGATGGAGGGGGACGATATCGCCCATTGTGTCTACAAATTAGTCATCCCAGACATTATGAGCAAAACGAGTATCGCCAGCCTGAAGAAAGTCGGCTCTGACTGGAAGCTTCTCTTGACTAGCGACCAGGAGAAAGTTCTTCAGGCTCTTAAGGCACGGTTTGAAACAGAACCGAAAACGCTATTGGATTTCCATATTGAGCTGAAGAAGGTAGATTTTTTGGGTCGCACAACCAAGGCCGACACTACTTACCTGGTCTTTCGATCGACCACCAACTTTGCTGGTGCGCCAGTCACCAAAGTCGGTGTGCTGCCGGTAGTAAAAACCGATAAGGATTGGTCGGCCATAGACTTCAAAGACAAACCGACCGTTGAATTGCTGTTGACTAAGAAGCTGACCGAGATGGTCGATATAGCAGGCAAGCTAACCGATGCCATCGAAGCAGCCAGAGCAGCGGACAAGGATTCGAGCGCAGACAATGACTCATCGAAAAAACAGAGCGAGGATGCGGAATCGGTCGATGAGAAAACGGACAGCACAAATTGATTCAACTGCCGGGCCCGCTGATTTTTAAACAAAACACCACTCGCGGTCTTTCAATCATCTGAAAATGGGAAAATCGTATCGTTAGCTGCGGTGACATCAAAGCTAGCGAGCCACCACTTTTATGAGGCTGAAATCAAATGACGTTAATGAAGAGCGAAATGAAGGTTCAGGACCGACTGATCGTAGCCCTGGATGTCTCCTCACTTGAAGAAGCAGCTCAGCTAGTTGGGGAGCTGAAGGACCACGTCGGGATGTTCAAGGTCGGCCTTGAATTGTATTCCTGCGCGGGAACAGCGTTATTCGATTTGGTGAAAGAACAAGGTATTCCCATTTTCTTCGATGGCAAATTTCACGACATACCTAACACCGTATATGGTGCTACCGCCAACATTGCCAGACATGGAGTGGCTATGCTCAACGTTCACACAACGGGCGGCTCGGCAATGATGCGAGCAGCAAAAGAAGCCTGTGACGCCAACTCTGGTTCAAACTCCAAGCCGATTCTGATAGGCGTCACTGTCCTGACCAGCATCAGTCCGGACACCCTATCGAACGAACTAGCCGTCAATCTTCCGGTCAAGGATTATGTAACCAGCCTCGCTGTCCTGGCCAAGGAATCCGGACTCGATGGCGTCGTGGCTTCAGCACAAGAGGCACGCACCATAAGAGAAGCCTGTGGCCCGGATTTCCAGATAGTAACTCCAGGAATCAGACCGGATTGGTCAGCAAAAAACGACGACCAGAGCAGAATACTGACGCCATCTCAAGCGCTGAAAAATGGTGCCGACTATCTTGTTGTCGGTCGACCAATTACACAAGCAAAAGATAAACGCGAAGCAGCGATTCGGGTGCTGGAAGAAATGAATTCTGCGCTTTCCAACTAAGCTGGTCGGCGCACCGACAATAGTGAAATGCGGTGCCTGGCGGAACCGAATTTGGTTATCGGCGATTCTATTTATAGTGGTAGCAACCAGGCTGTGGTCATGACTGCGGGGACCAAACCCAGGTTGCTAGTAGTATAAGCGTGGAGTTACTAAACTCAGGTTAAGACATGGATGATCATCCATGGCACCCTATGTGCTACCGGAATAACCTTGTACATTCTGATTGTCCCCATCTCTTGACATTTACGGTTCCCGATCATTTCGATTTGTATATCGAGGCCGACTGCCTCGCATTCAATACCGCCTTTCTCGAGACGACCATTCGAGTGAATTTTCGATCGCTGCAAATGCTGAGTGCATCGAGTTTTCCAGACTTGAGAGACAGTTTGGTGCATGTGTTCTCGCACACCAACAAGGCTAGCTGCGGAATAAATAATTGCTAGAAGTCGGACTTCCAGAGCGTTGTTCTCGCACGAATCGGTATTAGAGACCCTGATTCCATGCGGCTTTCCGGCTGCCAAGATAAACTAGCTGCGCAACCGAGCGGAAAAATGGCGCATCATAAAATGGCTATGGAACCTACCTAGTTGACAACAAACCGGCGATGTCAACATAATATACTCGTTCGCTGAAACATTTACAAAGCTGACTGTGCCAGTAAATGTGGTGGCAAGTTATGATGACTGCGATTTTCTTCCATCGAATCATTGCTTCGGAGGGTGAGATGAGCGCTGCAACCGGAATATTGTTCATCGATTTGATAATCCGACCATTTTTGAAATTCGGTTTCAAGTTTTACTTTGTTGGATTCATCATTCTGTTTCTCGTATACGGATTCATTGCCTACAAGTCCGTAAAGTCTGCCTATTTGACAGACAACTCCTATCCCTATTAACGTCATTAGCACTAAATCTGATGCCGGCTCAATGCGAGCTTCAACCAACCGGCAACGAATCAGCTGGCGCTGCTGACTTCCTCCGCCAGGCCATCTTCTGAGCTGGAGCGCTTTTGGCCGCCGGTTTGCTTTCCGTCTTCCGGTTTCTTAGATACTTCTTCATGCTCCGGAGCAATCTTGGTCGGCGTGTCGATCTCAAACTCTGTTTTGATAGCAACCTCTTCCGGCGAGTTCTCACGAGGAGGAATCGTGTGCGTGACAGACGGGATGCCGACTCTCGATCTGGAGCTGCCTCTATGTTTCTTAATTGGAATTGGCTGCTCCGTAGTAATTTTGTCGGCTGAGTTCGTTGTAGGAGTGATTGAGCCCTTACTAAGTGTGGTTCCCTTGCTAAGGGTAGTTCCCTTACTGAGCGTGGTTCCTTTGCCTGTGGACCCTTTGCTGCTCCCGGTTTTCTCTTCCTTTACTACCTCAACGCCCTTATCCGAGTTCTCGGTGTCGAGCCTCCCTCCTGGGCCTAGCAACC
Organism: uncultured Candidatus Obscuribacterales bacterium; assembly: GCA_964436185.1. Classification (GTDB taxonomy): domain Bacteria; phylum Cyanobacteriota; class Vampirovibrionia; order Obscuribacterales; family Obscuribacteraceae; genus CAYTDR01. The sequence goes on from CAYTDR010000024.1 coordinate 10,141, forward strand.
CGAACATCGCGGCCATTGGGTTGGCACGTCGTGGATCATCACCCTGATACAGATACGTAAGTGGATCTCTCAGATCATCGGCACTCTTATAACGCGCCAGCATGCCTCTGCTAGCGGCGGATACTGCCCCGGTTTCCTCGGACACTACTATGCAAAGCCCATCATACAATTCGGACAATCCGATCGCCGCTCTATGACGAGTTCCATACTTATAGCTAAGTTGTGGATCCTCGGTCATCGGCAGAATGACTCCCGCCGCCACAATTTTATGTTCTCGAACAATCACGGCACCATCATGAAGTGGTGAGTTCGGAAAGAAGATGGTGAGAAGAAGTGTCGTAGTAATGTCAGCGTTCATCTGGGTGCCAGGGCTGATGTAATCGCGCTCGCCTTCTGCCGGCTCGACGACAATCAATGCTCCAGTCTTAGATCGGGAAAGTTCTCGAACTGCTCCGATGATTTGATCGATGCCTTTTCGTCGCCTCGCCTCATCAGCATCCGCAAGGGACCAATCAAGTTTGAAAGTCTGTACTCGTCCCAGATGACCTAAACCTCTTCGAAGCTCTGGCTGAAACACAATAACAAGAGCAATGAAGAGAACTGGAACGATTGTATGCAGTAAGGCGGTGATTAACTGCAGCTTCAGGAGAGAAGCCAATCCCCAGAAGGCAGCGAGTACTAGAACACCCTTCACCAATCTTTCAGCTTGCGTTCCAACGATACGTTGCCAGATCCAGGCGAGCCCGTAGCTGATGATAAAAACCTGAAGAACTAACCCGCCCACCAATTGTAGATTCGGAAGGGACAGGTATTCCGCCAGGTCGTTGATCAGCTGTTCCACTGTATGTCAGCCTTCTATGTCAGTCATCGAGCCACTTCGGTATTCGATCCATTCGAAGCAGATCTTCATTGGTCTCTCTTTCGATTATAAGTTCTGCCTGACCATCTTTGACAAGAACGCAGGCTGGACGCCCAGTTCGATTATAGTTGGAGGACATACTATAGTTGTAAGCCCCGGTTGAGAAAACCGCTATCAGATCGCCCTGTTCTGCTGGGATTCCAGCATCTTTTATGATTATATCCCCCGATTCGCAATACCTGCCGACTAAAGTAGTTTTTGTACCGCCTTTGGACTGCATTCGATCAGCAATGACGCTGGTGTAGACGGCACCATACATGGACGGGCGCGGATTATCAGCCATTCCGCCATCAAGAGCAACACACCTTGCGCCATCAGACAGGATTTTGACTTCACCAGCCCTATACAATGAAACGCCGGCAGGACCGACAATCGACCGCCCGGGCTCCAGTAAGAGATGAGGTTGCCTCAGTCCCCGCTCGTCGAATGCTGACTTTACTCGTTGGCACAACAATTGCGACCACTCTGTAATTGGCATCGGCTGGTCCTTGACCGTGTAGGCAATACCCAGTCCGCCACCCACATCCAGAATTAAAATCTCTTGCGCCAGGCTTTCCTTCAGATCCAATGCCAGATCAGCCAAGATATCGACAATCTCGAGGTAAGGTTCAATTTTATGAGTCTGGCTGCCAATGTGCGCATGTATCCCTTGAAAATCAATAAACTCCCGATGTTCGATGCACTTTCGTACGAAGTCGTGAACATCGTTGATCGATATACCGAACTTGCTGTCCACCTGCCCGGTTTTGATGTAGTGATGAGTGTCGGGCTCCACGCCGGGAGTGACGCGCACCATCACCGGAACTGGCGCCGGATTAGCCGATGCTTGAACCAACTTAGACAAGCGAATCAACTCCGCACCATTGTCGACGACAATTTTGACTCCCGGATTTGCTATAGCCAATCTCAGTTCTTCATCCGACTTGTTGTTGCCATGCAAATAGATATTCCGAGGATCTACGTCGGCTTTTAGTGCAGTGTATAGCTCTCCCTCTGAGACTACGTCGACGCCCAGACCAAGACCGGAAACTATTTTGCAGAGAGCAAGACACATAAAAGCTTTGGCTGCATATAACACGGTGGAGTTCGGATAACTCTCCATTCCGGACTTGCAACCTAGCGCCGCCAGTCTAATCGTCTCGTAGTCGATTATCCAGAGTGGAGTTCCGAACTGCTGAGCGAGTTCGACTGTGTCACAACCTCCGACCACCAGATGGTCGAGCTCATTGGTAGTAGCTGTAGCAGGCATAATCGACATGTTCGGAGAGACGATTGACGCATTCAATATGTCTGTTTTTCCCAATTCGTTCCTCATTTGTCCTCACAGTCCGGCATCAACAAACAATTTGGAATGACCGATTCAAACATCCTACCATACAGGCAAAACGGTAAAGGCAAACCGTAGTGTCACATACAGTGTCACTTAGGATTGTATTTTGGTTTCGAAGTCACCTTCGACAATTGGGAATTGCCGCTAGCGGGGGGTGCGCAGAATTGTGAGGCGTACATCGAGCACCACTTGTTGAGCACGGCATGACATGCCTGCAGAGCGCAGCTGCGGCCGGCAATTATTCGACTTTGGACATCGAGAGAATGCGTCGTTGCCTTTGCAGCGATTCAGTATTGTCGAACTTTGCGCTCGATTGAATATTTGGTACTAACGGGACAAGGGATTGTGTCGAGCGTACAAGCTAAGAGTCTGAGCATGTATGCTTCTGCGCTATTGGGTCGTTCAGTTGTTCGCTCGTTTGCTCCTTCGCTTCGCAAGGAGACAATCAGCAAGCACTCCATTGATTCGTCTGCGGAGAGAGAACTTCGTAGCCACCATCCACTGGAGTGAGTTCGACTGTCGTCGCTTGGTTGCCTGCGTACCTCATACCGGTAGGACTGAACGTCAACTCTAATACTTCTTCTATGCTCGAGGCATCAAGCTTACTGCCGCTCACAAATTTCTTCGTCGGTCCATCCAGAATCGTCAGCGCTTGCTCGTACGAATTTCCCAACCAGCCATTTTTGTAAGAGAACACGCCTACAACTCTACCGGCAAAGAAATAAGTAAAACCAAGAACCTCGTCTGTATTATTGCGCTTGACGACAATGCAGCCCGGCATCTGGCTTTCCATTAGATGCCTGTACATGAGGTCGAAGGCTTCTCTGCAATTGAGATTCTCTGGTTGATTAAACACGCTGCCGTGGAACAGCGATGCCGTCGCAAGAGCCAATTTTTCAGGCAGAATATAGGTATCTACAATGCTGTGGGAGCTGGCCATATCGTCCATCAATGCTTCGAAAGCATCGTGACCAAACAGTTGGTAATTCAGATCTTTGCGCCCATAAATACATCCGAGCACTTTGCCTCTGAAGACAACCAGGGCGGCTCGCGAGCGTCTCGTTGGTGACACCACCTTGAAACAACAGGTACTTTCCTTGCCCTCGATGGAGATCAAGACCTGCCTGTATCGAAATCGCTCAGACTCCGTGACTTCCCTCATGGTCTCGTCGCTTGGTGATGGAACGAGCCCTATAGCCCGACGGTTGGAGCCTCGCCCGTCGGATTGCCGCGCCTTGATCTTGCAAACTTCCTGACTAGCAGTAAGCTTCTGCTTCCAAACAAGCATGCCTGACCTCCTCCCCGTGAAATGCAGGGGTCAGAAATATGAGTAGTAACCTTGATGAGAAAGTAACATTCACGCCTTTTGTTTACACTGGGGAAAATACGTAGTAACTCGGGTTGACATCCAACTTTCTTGGACTGGCATGGTTTTCGAGGTCTTTGCCAGGAGACGAACAAATGTTGCTCAGCTGAAGATAATCATCTATATAATGTCATCCGTTCTGCAACTGAGAAACGCGTACGAGACTGCAATGCAAGCCATGGAAACTGATAAGATAGTGGTGCTACTCAAGCAATCACGGTGCCAGTCATGGAGAACGAGTCAGATTCACTAACCGCTGACCAAGCGGATGAGCTGTTTGAAGTCCGCGACAAACTCGAAACCCTTACTAAACAGTTCGTTGACTCATTGGTTTCCTCGAAGCAGGAAGCAGATACCAATGCGAAATTGCTACATGCAATACTGAATTCCATCGGCGACGGTGTGATTGTCTTCGGAAAAGACGAACGAATAATCCTGGTCAATCGCGCAGCAGCCAACCATGCTGGATGGAACATGCAGCAGCTAACGAGAAGCGAGTTTATTCGCTTGTATGACCTCTATAAGGAAGATGGTGTCACACTCATTCCGGATGAGGAGCAGCCCTTTCACATAGCGTTGAACGAACGACGATCAGCCAGGTGCGAAGGAAAAGTATTCGGTCCTCGTCTTCCGAAAGATGGCGTCTGGTTGAGATCAGTCGCCGCGCCGGTAATAGATAATGAAGGAGAACTGAAGGGCGTAGTAACTGTATTCAGTGACATCACGGAACGCAAAGAATTACAGGCACAGCGCGACTCGCTGGCAACTCTGATTACCCACGATCTAAAAAACCATCTCGCAGCAGAGTCAATGTTACTCGAGCTCTTTCACGATCAGTTCGCAGACAAGCTGGCCGCAGATGAGCTCACTCTTCTCTCCGAGCTGAAACAAAGTAATCAGCGATACCTCGACATCGCAAGCACGCTACTGGAGATCCACCGAACCGACATGTTCGGCGTGCAGGCGTCACGAACATCGATTCCCATCGGAGAACTAATAAATAAGGTCATGGCACTCGATGCGCACTTCGCGTCGATGCGCCAGGTAGAGTTGCGAATAACAGGGAAGGATGAGGAAGCAACAGTGCTCGGCATTCCCACTGCATTGCAGCAAGTAATTCACAACTTGCTTCAGAATGCGATTTTCGCCAGTGAGCCTGGTTCTGCAGTCGAGATAAGAGTAAACCGCGACACATCCTGGGTGACAATCGAGATCGAAGACACAGGTGCCGGAATAGAAGATGACAAAATCTCCAGTCTATTCAACTCCACAGTCCCGATCAAACCGCTGCCCAATAATCCAAACTCATCCAGCTTCGGACTCTATCTCAGTCGCAAGCTCGTAGAGCATCATGGTGGCAAAATCAATTGCCAGAGCACACTCGGCAGGGGCACTACTTTTACAGTCGACCTGCCAATTGCCAAAACTAATTAGCCTCTCCTCTCTACGCACTTAACCGATTTGGAACACGAACAGCCAATCAAGCAAGTGTGCCAGGACAATCGATGAGCGTGATTGCTAAAGGCAACAGAGACTGACAGGCAGAACCCAGCGCACAGCTCGATCAATCTTCGTTCGGTCGACTCAAGCCGACGTTTCGGATTCCGAAGACGAGAACGAGAATAGCCAGTCGAATAGCCCCTCTTGATATAGCGCCGTTACAAGACAGTCATGATCCACGCCACTATATTCAGTGTATTTGAATTGAGAAGTCATATTCGATACCTCATACACCAAAGACCTGGTTTCATCGATCGGACAGGGAACATCTTCAGTTCCTTGCAGAAACCAGACAGGTGTCTGACTGATCTTGCTGGCAATGGTTCTTGACCGATCACCAGCAACAAACATTGCGTGGAACAAAGCCTCGTCAGACTCCGGCAATGATGGTGCGCGTTCTTCACCCATCCAAGTGATACCAGGTGCGATGCATGCCATTCCTGCGAATTTGTCCGGATGCTTAGCCGTCAACCAGAGCGAGCTAGACCCACCCATAGAGTATCCGACAAGGTAAATCTTCTTCCGATCGATCCTGAACTCCCCAATTGCTTTTTCAATCGTCGCGTTTACTCGCGTCTCCATCCTTCCATAGAACGCTCGATGTTCCTCGTCACACTGAGGAAAAACAATAGCCGCCGGCAGCTGTAATTGCTCGAACACCGACGCTGAGTTTTTCAAGGGCAGCCCCGGCTCGTAACCTCGTTCACAAAAACCGTGAAGGAAAACAATCAGAGCCGGATTCGACAGCCGGTCGAAATTGTCCGGCAAGAACGTCGCGATCTGACTGGGCGGCGCACATTCATCCACTGGCAGCAGAAGATATGTCATAGCAGGCTCCCTCAAGTGTTTCCAAGAATAACGCAAATTGGTTACTCCGCAAATTTCATTTTGACACTTCAGCGAAAGAAACGCACCATTATAGAACACGTCTGCAATGCTCGCGGACGCACCGGGCATTTAGCCGCAGGGAAGCTTATCGTCATCGGAGCATCGCCCGGGGAACATGCCTCGTCGCTATGCAGGTAGTTACATAACCCGTCTTCTGTCTTGTGCTCGCATACAGCCGGTTTTCCTTGAGCTTTTCATCAGAGCGTGAAGGCATTTTCGATATGAAGAACAGCCGCATCAAAAGCGCGATTGTCACCAGCCATCCTGAATGTGAACAGATTCAAACCATCATTCGCTCCTGGCTCCGAACAATCATCCGTCGTCGAATCAGAAGAGACGCAAATCACTTGCGAGGATCGCTCAGAGAATTGAGTTTCGAGGTCGTCCATCCCCGAGACCTGGCGATACAAGCCCGCCTCAATTCCAACAAATACTATGTCGAAGCGACAACCATATGCGGTGCTCCTGGTTTCGATCATATACCGCTGAGACATGGTCGCCAGTCGCTTTCGCTTCCTGAGATTAATGGTATCGAATGCAGAGGCAGCAGCGTCTTGCCAGTTCGAACTCAATCTCCTTGTTTTTACCTCAACGAATACCAACGCCTGCTCCCTGGTTCGCGCAACAATATCAATCTCACTGGATTTGCCGAACCTCCAGCGTTTCGCCTCAACTCTCCATTCCATTGATTCCAGAAAGGAAGCGGTCAACCATTCACCGAACAATCCGATTCTTTTTCTTTTGTCCTTCGGTTTGTGCGCTGTCATTAGCTCCACTCCTCTAATTCACTCTCATTCGCTTCTTTCGGGAAACTGACTTCGGCTGGATTGGCAGTCAGGGAAAGGGTCCGCAGTAGCGACCTTGAACGAGAAGCATGCCTGCAACACTCCGTCATGCTGAAATTGGAAGAGCCCATACGTTCGATATAATGGCTACCCTATTTATATTTACGTAGCCGGACAGGAAAAAGTTCAAACAATGCTTGACATCAAGTACATTCGAGAAAACAGCGACAAAGTCGAGGAAGCCCTGGCGAGGAGAAACGGCGGTCTTTCTCTCTCAGAGGTTCTAAAGGTAGACAAGGAGCAACGCGACGTTCAGCTCGAATGGGAAGAGATTAATCGTCGACGCAACGAGCTAAACGAGATCTTCAAAATGCAAGGGGCGAAACTGAGCTCGGAAGAGAAGCAGACCCTGAAAGACGAGTCTGCACAGCTCAAGGCCCGTGGAGTAGACGTCACAGAAAAGAAGAAAGAGCTTGACGAGAAAATCGAGTCATTAATCCTCACTATTCCGAACATTCCCGACGCTACCGTACCGGACGGCAAAGACGAGACAGACAACGAGGTGATCTCGGTTTGGGGTGAGAAACCTGTCATTGAAAAACCGAAGCATCACTATGAGTTGGGGACAGAGCTGGGAATTTTCGACTTCGAGCGAGGTGTGAAGATCGCGCAGTCGAGATTCACCGTTTTGATGAACTGGGGCGCCCGAATTGAGCGCGCCTTGATGAATTTCATGCTCGATCATCATGGTGCTCGTGGGTACGTTGAAGTATTCCCGCCCATTCTGATAAACCGCAATTGCATGATCGGAACAGGCCAGCTGCCCAAGTTCGAAGGCGACTTTTATAAGTGCGAGGATGAGGATCTCTACCTGGTGCCCACAGCGGAAGTACCAATTACGAACCTTTATCGCGAAGAAGTACTCGATGAAGACTTGCTCACAATCTCTCACTGCGGCTATACGCCCAACTTCAGGCGTGAAGCAGGAGCGGCCGGCAAGGACACGAGGGGCTACATCAGGCAACACCAGTTCAACAAAATAGAGCTGGTCAAGTTTACGACACCTGAGAATTCAGTCGATGAGCACGAAAAACTGACTCGGGATGCAGAAAGCATTCTCGAGGCGCTTGGATTGCACTACAGACGGATCGCACTCTGTGCTGGCGACCTTGGATTCTGCGCCCGCAAGTGTTTCGACCTTGAGGTATGGTTCCCTGCGCAAAACCAGTTCCGCGAAATCAGCTCATGCAGCAACTTTGGAGATTTCCAGGCACGTCGCGCAGGCATCCGCTACAAACCCAAAGAGGGTGGGAAGCCGCGTTTCATTCACACCATCAATGGCTCCGGTCTGGCAATAGGTAGGACTCTGGCAGCAATACTGGAGAACTATCAACAGCCGGATGGTTCTCTTAAGATTCCGGATGTGCTTGTACCTTATCTGGGCGGCATCGACCGTGTGAGCGCGAAAGAGTAAGCAATTTGATCGAGCACTTTCCCGCGTCCCAGGCGCAATACAAAGACGGCTTGAACCAGCTCCTATGACGCCAGCAGAGGAACAGAAAGTGCACGAACCAGGCATGATGAGACGATACAAGCAGCTTCAAACTGCCAGTATCTTCGCTGCCCTCACGCACGCAGTGACTGCTCTTCTAATCATCTATATCTCTCGCGAAGGGCGTTTCGATCAGTTCTCGATAATCAATCTCATGCACTTTGTCCCGCAAAACCTGGTAGTTTGGCGGACTACGTGCATTTTCGTCGCGCTCTCCTGTTTTTCATTCTTGTTTTTCGCTCTGTCTGTGGAGAGGGTTATAGCGAGAACGGACCTCACCAAGATTGCCATTATCCTCATCGTCATTGCGATTGCGATTGATTTACCCTCGCAGGGCCGGATGATGGTTTTCTTTGCCGATGTCTCCTCGCAGCTAGTTTTCGGCGGCAGTTTTGCCCGACAAGATCTTCTCATCGAGGGCTGGAAGACCATCAACAACTGTATTACCAACAGCTTGCTCATTGCCAATTTCCTCTATTCAGTGGCTGGTCTGGCGCTTGCTTATGGAATCATCCGTAGTCAAGGGATACCCAGTTGGATTGGCTGGACGTCCGTACCAGTTTGGTCGGCTGGTGTATTCGCAACCGTCTTTACATTTCAAGGTCTCGTTCACTGGGGCCTGGTGACCTTACTCTCTTGCATCATTGGCTTCATTGTCTGGTCAATCCTGGTCTGCGTGGCGATTGACTCGAGCACGCAGAAAAAGCCCGCAGCCGAACCAGCCAATTCATAGACATTCAATCCTATTTAATCAATTGACTGGATTACAAACCCTGTGCGGCTAGCAATGGATTGCTAGAATTACCTGCATGTACACTCCGCTTGGCGGCAATCGGCGCAATATACCAACCAATTCGCCCGCCATCTAAATGATGACCCTCTAATGAACCCCAATTGGCTGGACATCGTAGGAAAGATAGAAGAGGACCGTTCCGCGGAGCCTCTGTACATTGTCATCAAAGATCGGTTCAAAAACGCAATCGATGGCGGGACTATTAAAGACAACACAAAGCTGCCAACCAACC
>CAYTDR010000025.1:0-19413 GCA_964436185.1 uncultured Candidatus Obscuribacterales bacterium
ATTGAAGGTCTGTCGCGTTTCTATGTCACACCACTTAAAGTGAAGCTCGCTGTCTAAGATTAAAGCGGCGGAGAAAGACTTGTCAGATAATCTGACAAATCTTTCTCCGCTCAAGTCTCGGGTCGACGACCACATCGCAACATGCCTATTCTCAACACATATCCTATTTTGACTAGTGCAGGACTAAAGGTTGGTGCATGGTGGCGAATTCGGTAATGCGGGCCAATCCGAAGTCGAATGTTTAGTCTCTCACGGCGTCATAATCAATCAATCGTGGTTGTCCATTGACGATACGGATTTGACTGCGGTCCGCTTCTGCAACACCGCCGTCTCCCATTTGTCTTCCGCCTCTACGCAGAAGCCTATTGAATGCAGCAATCTGGGTATCGCTTGCCGGCGTTCCATATGGCTGCTGATAGGCGAGCCAGCGATCCGAACCAGAACCCAAAGTGTGTGTGCGCCGACCACCGAAAGGAATAGTCGGACAATCGAACTCACGTGTTCCGTAAGTGTCGCGCCACTCCATCGGTCCGCGAGTATCGAGCTTCAGCACAGTCCGGCGTCCATCCGGGTGCTGCAGAATAATAGCGATTTGGTTCGCACCACAGTTGACCTCAACGGGGACAGCTCCCGGCATATGCTCGGTTAGAATCCTCGCCGTTTCTGCTTGGGCGCGCGCGATCATTTCTGGCGAGTAGGCCATGGACAGATCGCCGCACTCAGAAAACCGCTCAGCAATCAAAGCCCTTCTTCGTTGCGGAGTTAGCTCCTCTGCGGGGCTAGCCGGTCGTTGCACTGGTATTTGCGCTTCCACAGCCTGACGCATGAGCTGGCGCAAGGTGCCTATCGTCTCTGCATCCAGCAATTCCGGATTTTCCAGATAACGTCGTACGGTTTCCGGAATATTTTCATGTCCGACTCGGAGAATGTCCTCAACCAGACCAATCTGCCGAGCATTAGGTCTGGAGCGCCCTTCCTCCGGAACCAACACTTGTCTCAAGCCCTCACGCAATGCCGGAGGCATATGTTCGATTCCAGCAAGGACCTCCGCGTGCCGCACCGCAAGCTCGATTCGCTGCGATGTGGCGCCGTCGGCAGTGACGGCACGCTCGACTCCTGCTGCAGTCAGATGCTCTGCAGGAACGCGAGCGGCGCGCTGCATCAGCGGAGCGCTTTCCGGATGAGCCTCGGCATATCGAGCCAGTGTATTGCGAGTTCTTTCAGGCAGGGGCGCCTGTCGAATTTCTTGAGCAATCGCCTCAGGACTACTTCCCTCGAATAGCGTCCGTCGCGGGTGTGCACCACCGCCGCCTGTTGTGGTCGGATTTGGAGTCGTGACGGGAGGTGCAGGGGGTGGTGTCGTCGTCGTACCTGACTGCGCATCACGCCATCTTTGCAGCGCTTCCCGGGCTCGAGCAAGATCTCTTACCAGATCCTGAGCATAAGTATGAGCGCCGTTGCCAATCTGTTCTCTCAAGGCAGCGAGATCTCGTGCTTCGGCATGACGCCCTGCTTCTCGTGCAGCCGTTTCCCGTGCCTGCAGATCGCGCATATATTGTTCCGTTAACTCCAATCGTTCTCTCACATACGGCTCCGCCTGCGCGATTGCGCGTTCGAGTCTTGTCGCTGTTTCGGCACCATTAAAGTTCGTGGAGCCATTCAGAACTTCCGTCAGACGATTAGTCTCGCGCCGCGTATCAGCGATGGTTGTAGAAGTATCTCTACGCATGGCGATTTGCGGATCTCCTCCGCCAATTGGCACAGGAACAACCTCACCGGACGGCAGAGGAATATTGTTAGGTAATGGTTCCGGACCTTGGCGCCCTCCATTCTCCCAACGTTCGTGTGCTCGCTCGTATCTTCTTCGCTCTACATTTACTTGCTCGCGAATACTGGCAATTTCCGGCGCAGTCAGCCTTCTAACTGTAGGTGCAGTGTGTGCCTGATCGAAAGGCAAACGAATTTCGCCAACATTCAGAGGTGAATGGGCAATTCCTTCCACCATGCTTCTCACCTGGGCCAGCAGGCGAGCTCGTTCTATCGGCGAGCAATTGTCAGGAATATGAACCACCGAATTTTCTCTCATTCGGACGCCGGTATAATCGCCATCACCTAGCTTGTTGCGCGCTGATGCATCGACACCGATGAAACGACCGGTACGCCTGTCAATAACGACAAAGTCGTAGCCTAACCCATCCATCGCTGATGAGCCACGAGTCCTGATCACCGCATAGTCACCATGCCCACCGTCGCGCCGGATCGCATTAATTGCGTCCAAAATCAATTGACGGGTGTCCAGTGCTGCCGAATCAGCTACCGCCGTGCCATCAGCTGCGGTGCCTATATCGCAGTTGCGCTCCATATGCGCGATCTCTTCTCGTAGCGCAGTGCGGGCGCGCTCCAGGGCTGTATTTTCCGCCGGATTGCGATTGGTGTTCGCCTCCAGACGTTGAATCTCATTCGACGCATGCCGCAAGCGATTAAACAAAAGGTCCTGAGCAGAACGCATCTGTGCACGTTCTTGTGTAGTCAGCGGCTGTGTGGTACTGTCTACACGGCTTTCCAGCGGGGCGAGCTCTCGGCGCATTATGCGCATCTGTTCGTGGACCGGTTGAGCAGTGAATTCGCGAGCACGTGTCAGTGCATCGCCGAAGTTTTCGAAAGGTCTTCTTCCATTCAAGACCTCACCCATAAAGTGCGATCTTATCGCTGGCTCGAGTGCGGCTACCTGGTTGATTTGCTCTGGTGTCATGCGCGCCAGAGTAGCGAGATCAACGGCTCGGTCGCGGAGGAGCCTGTCTGCGGCTTGCTGTGTTCTCAATCCATCGAGCAACCTTTGCTCTTCGATGGTACGAGGGCGAGTCAAGTCCGTCAATTCCTGAACACGTGTTCCCGCTGTTCTCATCCTCTCCACAAGGGCTTCTCTGGTGGTTCTCAGTTGTTCTCTATCGGCCGCCGACAATGATTCTTGCGGTCGCGCTTCCAACGTCGCTATCCGATCTCTCAAAGTGGTTATCTGAGTATCCAAGGGAGCAGTGTGATAGGTGCGTGCTTGGGTGGCGGCAGCATCGAAGGCTGCCGGCGTAAAACCGTCTCCAGCCACGACGGGGTCTATAAAGGCGCGCCGAGTCTCAGGCGGCAGATCTCTGATCGCAGCTAGCCTTTCGTTGGACAGAGCTCGCTCGGCATAACGAGCGGCTACGGCAGTCTCGGCTACAAACGCAGCCGGCGTAGTGGCAGTACGACTGAGCAGCGGATCGAGAATCATCTCGCGCACACCGGCAGGCAATCGGAAAGCAGCCTCCAGCTGCGGAGCAGTGATACCGCGTGCAGTGGCGGCATCACTAAGCTGACGGGCCCGTTCAAGGGCAGTGCGCATGGATGCATCAGTGGCTGAAGGAGCTGATACTGCCGGCAACACCAGGGCTTCGAAAACGTGGTGATTGATGCCCAGCGCGCTGCGAGCACGATTGAAGGCATCCAGTACACGTTGATGCTCGGGGGTTCGAGACTCCGCCGGAGTGTTGAGGGCGGTCCTATAGTCGGCCAGACGCTCCAACATCATCTCTTGAATCAACCGGCTCCTCGGCTCTACCTCAGCACCCGTGCCTCGGCCGCGTCGAGCCATAAGATCCAATCTCGCCACTGGGTTGGCTTCACCAGCTATTGCACGCGCGTCGCGCACAGCACGAGCGAACGCGGGTTGATCGAAAGGCTGCGAGAGAATCGGATCGATAAATGCTCTGCGGATGTTGGCAGGAATTGCTTGGGCCTGAGTGCGAATTTGCTCTAGATTAGCATCTGTGAAGGCAAGCACGCGAGCCGTCGGCACACCCGCCTGGACCAGCTCATGGGCGAACTGTGCAGTAGCAATTTGCGCCGCTGTAGGGGTGTCCATACGAGCAATGATCGGGTCGAGGAATCGCGCTCGAATGTCGGCGGGCAAACGCATGATATCACTCACGGTGGTCAAATCGTTAGCAGCCCGATTCACAGCAGTGCGGTCACCGCGAATGCCTGCCTCCGGAGGGAGCATCGCCAGTAGTACCTCTCTGATGGCAGGCGGCATGTCCGGATGTGAGTTAATCTGATCTTGCAAGCGCTGCCGGTGATCGGTCATCTGCTGGCGATCGACGGCTGAGATCTCGGCGTCTCCTTCGAAGAGCCGGCGCGGCAACCCGCTGCGCTCAGATGCATGAGGTGTCGTCGGACTGCCCGGCAATCTTGTCGGCGGAGTCGCTGCTACAGGAGCATGTCCGGCCTCCAGCGCTCTCAAGTAGGCGACCATATTTTCTCGAATAGATCTGTGGCTGCTGTTGCCGGCCACTGCCATGATCATCTCCCAGGATGCACCGCGTTCATACATAAGCGCCAGCACTTCTTGCTCCGCTCGCACCGCGGAGAATCCATCTCCGTGCGCTTCGGCGCCGTTGGCTTGCCATTCGCGAAGTATCGCGCCGTCTCTTCTTCCACCCGGCGGATTAACCACCAGGGCATCGAATTGTGCTTGTATAAAGGACAACCGCCCATCGGAGAGTATGTGGTTGGAGTGCACGATAATCTCTTCCATAAACTGCAAGGCAGCGCGTCTCATGATCGCCTGTCCTGCTGGCGAGTTAAGAGCATTATCCAGAGCTATACGTTGAGGTTCGGTCAAACGTGCGCGTTCGGTCGACAGCCTGGTCAAATCGACCGTCACTCCGCCTTCAAGAACCAGTCTCGGTCTTGCCAGATGTATGTCTACGTGATCGGGTGTGCCGCTTGCGTGTGGTTGTTGACTGCGATTCCCTGCCGGACCGCCCATGGCAGCAAGATGTTGAGGCAGATGTTCTGCGAGCGAGGCAATCGGTATGTCCACATTGTGAAATGTGACATCGGCCTGGCCCTGCTGGTGCAGTTGATCGGCACAATTCAGGGCATGCTCGGTCGCCCGGGCATAATCCCCCTGGTTGGCGTGATCCACCCACGTATCCATCTGTCCTCGAGCGACTCTTGCTCGTTCTGACAGATTGTGAGTGGTATCGACTTCGGTTGCACGATCCGCCGGAGCTTGCTGCCTGCGCACCTCGGCACCAGCAGGAGTGCCTGCCGGAGCGTTAGTGGCATCGGTCGGCTGCCCGTCTCGACCTTCGGCGGCGACACGCGCGGCCTGGGCATTAGCGATAGCCACTTCGGGGCTGACAAAACGAACTTCGATCGGTCGACCGTTGAGGGTTACCTCCACAGTGCCGTTGGTCGGATGTTCTCGAATCGACACGCCGTCAAGATCTCTGACGCGATTGCGTATCTCTCTCATGAACGCCTCACGATTGATAGGCAACTCCAGCACACCTTCGCGCAGCATACGCGGTCTGATACCGTAGTGCTGGAAATGGTTCATTGTTGTGTGTCCGGCAATACAAATGACGCCGGCGGCCACTTCAGTCCAGAAACTCTGCTCATTGAAACCTTGCACAATGGCGGTATGAGTGGCATGCTGCACGAGCGCGAAACCGACCTGCCCTCGACACTCGTTCATGAATCTGGCCACCCATGTCTGGGTAGCAGGATTTCCACCAATCAAATTGGACAGGCCTGTTGCCCGTCTACCTGAATCGCCCAGGGCCCGACCAAGAGCTTCGAGCTGTGCTGCTTCGCGTGTGGCACCACTCGCCCAGCGCAGGCTGGCACCGAGTACATGCCCAAATCCCATCAAGCCCAGGTTGAGAGCCATATCTCTGGTGATATGCCAACCATAGTGCTCCATAGCCGCGGCGAACGTGGGACCGGGAATCATACTGCCGGTGCGGTAGTCATAGACCATATAACCGGAATCACGCATGCCGTGCTCATGCTGCCAACGCCTGACAGCATTGCCCAACTGCGATCCACCAGTGCCGTTCCAGTCCAATTGATAGCTGAGCTCAGCCCAGCCTTCGTTGATTGCAAGACCGGAAACCGACATCAATGCCGCGCCTACGACCACCGCGAGGACTGAAGCCGTGCCGCAAGTGGCGATAATTGCTGCTGCACAGGCGATGGTCAAGAGAATAGGAACCGCATTATCTCGAAGCGTGCGCCAGAGCGTGGAGGCATCGAAGCTACCGCTATTGACGAGACGGAACATCTCGTTGAATTGCCTCATCTGCGGGCTATTGGGAGAGAAGGTGTTTATCACGCCTTCCAATGCCTGGATACGCGAGTCAAGACCACGAATGGCATCTTGATCGGTTGCTGCTCTTCGCGCTTCCTGCAGTTGCGTCAAGGAACGTCGCAGTTCCGGCAACTCACTTTGTATGCGCTGAATCGCCGGCTGCAAGCCGAGATCCTCGCGACGATTAGTCTGCAGATCGCGAATTCGCTGCTGCAGGACTTCCCGGATCTGAGGATTGGTCGTGCTCTCTAGCTGTCTGGTCAGGGCGGTCACTCGCCCTTCCACTTCCGCATCGGTTAACGCTGGCCCGTTGCGGCGTACTAAACCTCGTATATGTGTGACGAACGCATCACCGCGGTGTCCCGATATCCCCGCGGCAATCAGTCGTTGCAATTCGCCGGCCTCGACGCTGAACTCAGCAGCAGCGGAGGTAGCACGCGTAGTACCAGGTGCGGTGTCTAGAGCACGCAGTGCCTCATGTACCAGAAGTTGATGCGCGCTGTTTGACAACTCACGGTATCGCCAGTCCGGATTGGTTACTGTCAAGTCACGACGTGTCAAAGTGGCACAGGCATCAGCTACGACGTCCGGTGTGTTTAATCGATAAGTAGGCAGAGGCACGCCTGCAGCAAGCTGGTGGCGGGTCAATCTTCCCCAAACGCCTTGTTGCCAGGCGGCTGGACCAAAGCCGACCAATTGTGAGTGTATACCAGGCGAGATCATCTGCAAGCTGCCGACGGAATGTTCGCTAGCCATGCGCAAAATCAAGTAATCGGCTAGTTGGCGATCGCCCGTCTGCAATACGTTGTAAACACGGGCAGTATCGTTGGCGATATCAAGGCTCTGCATGACGCCCTGCAATCGAGCCATTTCGCCTCGAGCGCGCGCAGCCGCTTGACTCTGCGTGGAGAGATCTCCTATTAACCTCGCCTGATCCGATTCCAGGCTATGGACCGAATACTGACGATAGATCAGTCCGGGAGTACCGAGCAGAAGCCACATTGCAGACGTACCCCTGGCTTCGGAAGTGAGCCTGCAGAGACGATCCATCGTTCCTGCGCGCAGTTGATCCTGGTTGCGAGCCTCTCGATCTTCGATGCGTGGCGCCCTTCCAGTCAACGCACGCTCCCTACCATCTTGCAATGCGCACTCTGCGTTGAAAGAATGAACTCCTGCACGTTCTGCAATTTGGTTTAAAACGGCCTGACGCAGATTGTCGATGTTCGTCTGACAGGACGCACCAAGATGAACGAACGGGCCAGAGATTCCTTGCGTTTGCAGATGGGTTATGAGTGCTCTAATGTCGGTCCGAGTTGTTCTGCCTCCGTGAGCCGGTGACAGATCGAGCGGCTGAATACCGGAAACATCCGTGCTCCCTTCCCTCACCAGTCTCTGCAAGGGAGCGGGTAACGCATCGTAAGCCTGTATGCGGTTAAGCAGTAGTCTAAATTGTTGCTCTCCACCGACTCGATCTATGGCGGCTTGCAACTGTGCCGGTGTCACACCTTCGATGCCTAATGTTCTCAACACGTGCGAGATAGGCGGTCGCAGGTGCATATCGTAGGCTAACTCTGTAATACGACCGACATGTGCCGGGTCGACAGCCTCGCCGCGGGCGTAGTTGAGCAAAGCCTGCCTGACTTGATCCCCCATGCCTTGCGCCCAGCCGGTCTCTGTAAAGAAATTGACGGCAGCATCACGTGCTCGCACCATCGCTTCCCGTCTCGCCACCACGGTCGGATCGGTGGAGCTACGGGAGTCATTGACGATCTCCGTAATGTTGTTGATAATCTGGAGCAACGCTCTGGAGCCGGCCTGTTGGACGCGCATATCCGCAGGAGGCAAGTCTCTGATCAATGCCCCGATCGTGTTGACCTGTTCGGGAGTAACCCGCCAACTCAAAGAACCGATCACTTCCAGAGCCGGAATTTGCTGATCGCCTGCCGTACGCGCTCGCTCCATGGCAACAGCCAAAATGCGATCGGCCATCTCGCCGGTGATTGTTCTGCCCGCCTCGCGCAGCGTCGTGGCCAGCTCCGGCGTCATGCGTTGGGTGAGGGCGTTGAAATCGCCAGGATGAGTCCAGTGAGCCGCCAACGGCGCCATTCCTCGCATGGCACTAGCATAGGTTGGGCGCGCAGCGCCGTCTATCGCACCACCGGTGGTGAAGGCACCGTTGATTGCCTCTCTCAACTCGCCCAATACCTGCCCGCGCAGGGTCGCCGAGATGCCACCGGTAGTGGAGGCAGCAACTCGTCCCAGGGTACCAAGGAGGTTTGCCTGATCGCCCGCTTGATGGAATCTGTCTCGCAGCGCCTGTATAAACTGAGGGGCGCGATCGGGCCGAGCTGCCAGCATGTTGACCGTGCGCTCCAGTGTGCCGGCGACATCGGCGCGCGTCTCCACTCTGCCGAGGGCACCGGCAATAACGTACATGGCAATCGGGTCATTGCCTAAGACGGCAGATTCCGAAATTGCTCGAATGTAATCTCTGAACGCAGGATGATCGGCATGGCGCAGGTAGATATCGGCGATGGCGCGCCGGCCTTCCACTGGCGGCTGTTGCATCATGGCGACATAGAGTCCGTCCATGATCTGGGCTCTTGAATCTGGATTTTGCCAGGCTCGCTCGAGAATGCTGTTGATTCTCACAGAAAGCGGCGCGTCAGAAGTGCGATTGCGTCCAAAGGCAATCGCCAGGGCAGCCGCTTCACCAGCGGCAAGCTGGGGGTTCGCTTGCACCAGTCTTTCTGTGGAACGCGCCACTCTGTCAAGCAAGTTGTGGCGTTGAACCGTCGTCAGATGGCTGAGATCGGGCACGGTAGGAAACTGCCCGTTGCTGCCGAGATAGAGATCGCCCGTGTGCCCGGCAGTAAGAATGGCGAACATTGCCGATCTGGCGTGAGGATTGCGGTTGGCCATCTCGGTAAGCTCGTTGAGAGCCTCCGTGCGATCCTGCTCCGTATTGAGCCCGCCGCCGCGTGCAGAGATCCTGGCTACCAGTCGATTAGCGTCGGTCCAGTCCATCCAACTCTGGGCGTGCGGATTGCAATTGTCTGCTTCTCGAGCAAGGGCCTCCCGGCACGCATCCAGTTGCGCCACTGTCGGCTCAAGCGTGGAAGTGACCTCTCGAACGATTGCTCGTACACGCAGCTCGTCCATTCGATCGTTGCCCTGGGGCAGATGCGAGCGCATCAATTCCCAGGCACGCTGGCGTTCTTCATCAGTGCCGCGCTCTAAGATTTGCAGGAATTCTGTTGCTGTGTATGGTCGCTCCTGGTCGGTAAAGTTCAAGGTGCGCAACCACTCCTGCGCCTGCAGATTGCCCTGGTCGGCAAGGTCTATCAATCCACGCAGTTCGCGCGCACGTGCGTTCCAATCAGTAGCTTCCTCCAATCGGAGCAACTGATGCACAGCGCGAAACTCAGGTGCGCCAATCATGAGTAAGTCATTTCCGCCCGTTCCGAAACCGCTGATGCCGGCTTGCTCCAAGCGCACGAGAGCCTGCTCTCGTTGCTCGCTGGTCAGCACGCCGCCGTCTGCCGGTCGTCTCAGGAAGGCCGTCTCATGACCAATGTAGGCGGCGTTGACGGCATTGCCTCTCGCCGTCGCTCCGGCGATAGCCTGTGAGATCTGCTCTTGAGTTATGTCCGGACGCAACATCGATTGGACCGTCCACTCAGTGGGAGCTTGGACGAAAGGTCTTCTCATGTTCTGCAGGAGAGTGGCGGTGGCCGGCTCACCCATGCGAGTAGCCATGGAGCGTGCATGTCCTGGCGCCGTCTCGTCGGTGGCCAAAATCAAGGAGGAGATGAACGCGTTGACCTCCGCCGTGCCGCCCAGTCTGTCTATTAGTTGCTGTGCCGCCTGGCTTCCGCCGTTTTCTACATCAGCTCGCTCCAGTAGGCGCCGAAGCTGCCCTCTCAGGGCGCGGCGATTTTCTTCAGTGTTTTGACTCTGGAAGTTGGTTAGAGCGGTAGTCAACTGCCTGTATACAACATCGTTCTGCGCTGCTTGCATGAGATCGGCATCGCCCAGCGCACCACTGCGCAGCAATTCCCTGACGCCAACCTGGGCAGATGCTTCTCCGCGAGGTCTGATTCTGTTATCCGGCGATTGAGCAGCGAGGCTTCGTATGGCCGCCTCTTCCCGCGATATGCGACTTCTGATCGTCTGCAAGTCAATCTCGGAGATTTGATCGAGAGCCGCGTTGGCAGCCGCAGGATCTCCTCCGGTCAGACTTTCGAGCAAAGTGTTGACGGACTGCCTGCCGCCGAAAGCGCGGATCAGGTCACCATTGACTCCCGTATCCGGCCCTTCGAGCATGAGACGTAGAGCCACTTCTGCTCCACTGCGTCGCTGATCGTCTTGCGCCGCAAACGCATTGTCGAGGCGTGCCAGCACACCATATGTGGTGACCCAGGAACTGGCGGACTCGCCGTTGCGAGCTCCGCTCTCTCGTATTGCCGTGCGAAACGACCTGACCATCGTGACGATGTCTAGAGGTTCCTGGTCGTTCGGATTGACCAGACGACCAAGCAGCTCAGTGGCTTCACCAAGTCGGGCAGGTGCGTTGGCGTTGGATGTCTGCGTAAGAACATCCGGACGACTTGCCAACTCGCGCAGCCATGGAGCGCCGGCTCTTTGTGCCGCCTCGGTGCGCAAAGCCGTGTTGAGCGCCTCAACAGCAGCCTGCCTCCGTTCCGGATCGGCAAGATTGCCGAGCAGTGTCTCCAGCTCCTCCCTGCCACCAAGAGCAGTGACCAGACCGTTGGTCGCCGGGCTGGTGCCCAGATCGCGAAGCAGGCTTTGCAACTGTGCCAGAGCTCTTGCGTCTCGCAGTCCCTCAGGACGCATAAGGGCGTCGACGGAGCTGCGCAGTCTGCCGTATGTTCCAAAGTCCCGAACCGTTTGAGGCAATCCCTCGTCGAGCGTTAAAATACCTGATCGCAAAAGATCCGTGGGGCTCAACGGCAGGCTCGCCATGCTGCGTCCGTCATTCAACATTCTTTCCACGGCAGGCCGGCGAAGGAACGTTTGAATAGCCTCCAGAGCGGCGGCTCGGGTCTCGGCATCGTCGGAGTTCAAGTCGGTGATTGTCTGTTGCAAACCGCCTTCGCCGAAGCTTTCCAATAAATGATCGTTACCATCTACGGTGGTTCGCAGCCGCTCGAGAGCGGTAATAACATTCTGGCGACGTTCTGCATTGTTGAGCCCGCCTGGCTGCGCCAGTTGCTGAGTGCTCAGCTCCAGCATGCGCAGAGTGCCAAAACGATTTACCCATTCCATAGAACCAGCCGGCATACCAGCATCCTGGCCGGTTCGGTTAAAGGCGTTGAGCCCCCGTTCGACCTCGGCCATATTGTTGCCGGCAATAACGTTAGTAAACGCGGAATTGGCTTGCTGCTGTGACCTGAACTGTCGAACCTGCCATTCCTGAACGGCCAGCGTGATCTCGTGCGGCGCCGGTCGCATCCCCGGTCGCTCGCCATAAAGGTAAACTTGAATTCGATCGCGAACTGCCTGAGGACAGCCGATGGAGCGATCCAATGAAATCAGATCGACTAAGGCACCGTGCGCCCCCTGACTATTGCTACCTGCCCGAGCGGCTTCATAACGTCTGACCGCGTCCAAGTAGGCAGTACCCGCCCATATCTCCGGTACCGACTCGTGGCGGTTGAAAGCGAAGCTGTCATAGGTCAATTGCCGTAGTTGATCCAGACCAGTTGCATTGCCGCTCATGAAGTGCTGCATGGCAAGCGCGGCGTACTCTTCGTGTCCCCATTCGTTGCGAGGCCTGGTGAAATCCGCTCGAGTACGATCCCCGTTGCCATCTCCAGGAAACACCACGGTGTCTCCAAAATCACGCCGCCAGATGGCGCGCCATTCTTCTTCAGCCGGCCAACTTCCCAGCGGCGCTCTATCTATAGTCAGCTCGGGGCGGTCGGCTTGAGGTGGATCGCCTTGCACCCTAAATGTCAAACTTTCGGCACGAGGTGCCTCGAGAAGCGCAGTCCTCGCTGCTGCTGCATGCACTGCATCAGGACCGTTAGCGGCTACCCGTTGAGTCAAGTGATCCAGCGCTGCCTGTCGAGTGGTGGGAGGCAGGAGTGGAGCCACTCTCACCAGTCCATCAATCGTCGCTTGCCTGAGGTTTCTGACAAAGAGCACGGCATCAGCTGGAGTCCAGTGGCGAGCAACCGCGAGCATCGCTTCCCGTGCATTGTCAAACTGCGGGCTATCCGGAGGAGTGAGAGACTGCTCGTAATTCTGCGAAATTGCGCGAAGCAAGTCTGCACTGACCTGATGGCGTGGCAAGCCGCCAACCAGATTCGCCGCTGTGAGAATGGAAAGATCGTAAGGTCTGGCATCAGGCAGTTGATCGGCAAGGAACTGTCTGGCATCAAGCAAGTACTGGCTGATTTGCATGCGCTGAGCATCCGTGGTTGCAGCGCCGCGTAGGGCTTCGGCTGCGATGGCGCTGTAACGTTCGTCGGGAGCCACCGTATCGTCACCATCGGCAATACCACAAACAAGCCCAGCCAGAGCACGACGAACCATTGGTCCGCCTGTCCGAGCACTATCGACGAAGCTCTGGTAACGTTGTTCTATGCTGTCGTCCGACAACGTTTGAGCATGCAGGGAAGCAATCGTACGAGACTCGCGCGATTCAGGATTCAACACATAGCGGTCCAGGGCAGCAATGAAAACGGTACGATTATCACCCTGCAACCCGTCGGAAAGAACGGTCGCAAATCTATCTCTGAGAGCGGCATCGGACGGAGCCACGCGTTCTGCTTCTGAAATAAGGCCAATTACTGCGTCTGCCTGTTGGGCGGTCAAAGGTGTGCGAACCCCTTCACGCACCAGATGCTGGCTGGCCTCGTTCAAAAGCGCACGATAACGTTCTGCCGGCTCCAACTCATAGCCATTTTCGAGCACGTTGGCCAATCCACCTTGAGCAAACAAGCGTGCATAATCCATGCGCGCCTGGTCTTCGGTTGATGCCCCTTCAGGAGCTTGAAGAACACGTTCGATGAACTCGTTGATACCTTCAGCCGGCATGCCGGGAAGCTCTCTAATGCGCTCGGCGTCGAGATTGCCACTGACGATCGTCTGTGCTAGTGCTTCTCGATAAAGAGGCAAACGCTCGCCGTATTCCTGACTGTCTTGCTCTAGTCCTGCCAAACTGTTATCAGTAAGGACCTGCTGCAAAATGTTTTGCAGGCACTCCGAAAGGTGTGGGCAGTCCCACGATCGCGAACGTTGTGCCAGCCGCCCCAACTCCCTTAAACCTTCGGGACTATTGAGATCGAATTCGCTTCTCAGTTGTTCTCTAATCGCATCGTGTGATGGTCCGCACCCAACGAGCAGACGCTCTAGCTGTTGCCCGGCTGATTCCGAAAGAGATTCGTTGCGACCCAATTGCCTAACTGTGAGCGCTGCCAGTGTCCGCGAAGCTGAGAGTGAGAGCGGATGATCCGGCTGCGCCATTTGGCCAAGCCTGTCCACGAGCCACACTCGCTGGTGCGGGTTAAGCAGTGCCCCACTGATTACTTGCATGAAGCGATCGGATTGCGGATTTTCCGCATCGGCGTAGGCTTCGAAAAGTTCTTGCAGGACAGGCGTGCCTTGTGGTCCACGGGCTCGAGCGACAAGATCGATGTGAGCCTGGCGCGCGCCCTCTCCGCCTTCTCCGACAGTCGTTATCAGGGTTGACGATTCGACTTCGACCTCTTCTTCTTCGAACTCTTCCTCTTCGAACTCTTCCTCCTCTACCTCATCACTTTCTTCGGTCTCGTCTACTTCGCCTTCCTCTCCTTCCTCTTCTACTTCATCGTCATCATCGTCCTCGTCGACTTCGCCCTCTCCATCGTCCTCGTCTTCGTCCTCAACGTCATCCTCGTTCACAAACATAACCGGCTGCAAATCGCCGTCTTCGACCAATTCGTCCTCTGATGAAATTGGTGCGCTTACTAAGGCTGTCGCGACCTCACTATGTGTGCCTCGACCATTTCCGCCATTACCGTTGCCATTACCGTTGCCATCGCCGCTGGTGCCGGACAACTCACCAGAAGGCACAAACGGTGTTGGCAGACCCTGATACCGTCTCAAATTGTCGAGCGACAACGTGGCAGCGTCGAGGAACTGATTGCGCAAAACTCCTGCCGCAATACTCAGTCCATTATCGAGAACATCTTGCACACGTCCCCACTGATCGAAGGCAAAGCTGATGGTCTTATCAAGGCGGCTGAGCTCGAATTGCGTCGGCACTCCATCCGGACCGATGGCGATAGTTTGATTTTCTTGCGGTGTTTGTACACAAAAGGAAAGGTTTCCTGCTTCTGCGTCATGGTCGACTGTGACGGTAGAAAGCACTTGATCGCTCGTTCCACGATAAATTCGCTGCACCTCAGTCGAACTACCGTTGTCGCTTATCTCACTCTCGAGAACCTGTCGCAACACCGGATTGCGACTGTTCAAGGCGTCGTCGAAATTCCGAAAAGCAGTTATCTCGCATTGGTCACCCGAATTGGACTGAGCAAAAACGGGAGTCTCCGGACTGAGAATAATGGGTAGACCTGTTTCAACATCAAGGATCTCACCTGTTATCGGATCTATCGGCAGAACAATCTGGTCGCCACTATCGGGATCAACCATGAAGAATGTTCGATTATCGCCACCGCAAGCAGTCTCTGGTACTCTCAGCTGGTCCTGACTGCGAATTTCTTCCCGCACACATGAAAGAAGTCGGCTTAACGCTTGTTCCTCTTCCGACATACCTGATTCATCGACATCGTCGCCTATGGATACGGGAAACTCACTATTGTCTGTCACGGTCAATTCCTTCCATGAATGGGCTACCCCCTTCCACACAAGCATTGAGGAGTGCTTAGCAGACCGAGGTTGAGTTCAATATTTAGGGTGCCATTTTTATATACCCGGATAATCCGCCAATAATTGCCAGAAATTCAGGGCAAACGTGATCGAGGTGTTTCTCTCTTGAGTGGGGGAAAGCAGGAATATTGCTGGTAAAGCGCTCTTCCCTACATAGTTCCACAATTTTGTCGAGTCAACAATGCGCGTTTACACACATGCGTTTGCCAAGACTGTCAGTCCAACCTCCGAGTGCAAGTACCTCGGCTCCTCAGCAACCTTTCGCGGCGGAACGAGGAAGACGTTGAGTCCGAATTTTCTGAACTCAACCACATTGGCACAAACGCCCAGTCAGTCAGCAAATCCAGCTTCTATTACTTTATATAGTATTATACCGAACAAAAAGCAACATCAAGAAAAACCGGACTGCTGGCGGGAGTGGAGCGGTTCCATGCTCCTTTCGCCAGCGGTCCTTGTTTGTTTCATGGCTGAATTACTGCGTCTTCTGTTTCTCATGGGTTGCTTTCTCTCGAGCTTTGGCAATCGAGCATCCCATCACGACTCCGCCAATGGCGGCGCAACCAACAGCAAGGGCTACGTGCGAGCGGATGTATCCATCCACTGATGCTGGTCCGGCGACAAAGAGCGCGCCGACCAATATGAAGAACCAGCAAATCAAGATGGCCAGGCGATCGACATTCCCCATGAACGAGACAATGACATTGGCCAGCAATACGGCAATCATCAGCGCTCCGAATGCAGCGAACGCCGTCGGCATCGGACCTGCATCAAACGCATTCCTGAAGGCCAGCACCACGCTTGTCAGCGAGAAGATGACTCCCAGCGCAAACGAACCACGATTCATAAAACTCCCGGGTAAGGTTTGAGAAGGTCACCGACAGGGCGAGAGCGGCGGCCGATTCCGGCCACCGCTCTGCCTCAGTCAGACTAGTAGTCGAGCAAATCAGGCCTTCTCTGACGCAGCCGCTTGCAGTGCGGCCTGGTCATCGACCGTGAGCAGCTTGAAAGCGGGATCGGCCAGGAAGCGCACAGGCATGATTGGGTCGAGCATGCCTGTTCCCAAACCGAGAAGCCCGGTACCGTAGTGCTTGGTTTCGACGCCGAGCCGATGAAGGAACTCGAGGCAGAGACCGATGCAGGTCCAGCGGTCGGTGCTCAGTTTGCCGGTGAAGAGACCGATCCAGTCGTAACCGGTCACCTTGAACTTGTTGATCAACCACCGTTTCGCGCCCTTGGGCAGAAGCGGGAGACCCTGGATAAACCGGGTCCGGTACGCCTGGGTGAGCACACGGTAGCGCTTGTTCTGCTGCACCATGATGTTGGCCAGGGGCGGAATGGCAGCTTTCTGGTCGGCAGTGAGCTTGGTGTTGAGGCGCAGGACAACGTAGTACCAGTTCTTCTGCAGCGCCCTGGTGATCGCTTCCATTCGAGTCAGCACTGCGCCCTTTTCCATGTAGGAGGTCAGGCAGTACAGTTTGCCGTCAGCCATCCGCACGACCAGCTCTCCGTGACCGAGGCTTTCGTGCAGACGGCGGGCCATGTTTCCACCCGTGAGAATCAGGTCGCCTTCCTCGATTACCTCGGCAGGCGGGTTGATCCAGGCTCCGGCAGGCAGTCGTCCCCGTCCTTGCTTGATGAAGTGCTGTCGATTGCGCCGCATCAGCAGATAGATAACAAGCCAGCCGACCAGCTCGACGGCAGCGACTATCTTGAGCTCCGGATCCTGGGCAAACCAGGTAGCAAGGCCCGCCAGCGACAGACCGATGCTGATCGGAATCAGGATTCGCAGCCGCGAGAAGAAGGTGAAGTAGGTGTTAAACAGCGGCCGAAGTTCGAATGAAGTGAGACCAAGCCAGAGACCGCTCAGAAGAACGCATCCCAGGCTGAATCCCCACCCCATATCGCCCTGGAACCATTCCCAGGTGACCCAGCCGAGAAGCAGGTAAGCAAGAGTTGTCGCCAGTTTCTTGAGGCGAAATAGCATGATTGCCCTTTCGAGGTTTATCGACCCACAGTGGAGCTGTTCTCACCGAGGTTCTCCATTGTTCGACAATGAGAACTCTGCTGAGGACAAGTTGTGAGGCGAGTTATGAGTTAGTGAGGTTCTTAAATTGAGGAGCAGGTAAAAGAAAGCTCTTTGATACTGATATTTCTGCCACTTCGAAAGCAACCTGATGGACGAACACGCGAACAATGCCGAAAATCAGGAACAGATAAGCATTTCTAGCTAATTAGCCGCCCTTCTCTTGGAAACCTTAGTTACTTTATATCTTGGCCCGATTCATGCAAGCAGTATTTTGATATCGAATCGAACGAACTAAGACCGTCGCAAAAACATCGCTGGCAGCAATCCTAACGGGCTCGCTGTGTGCACTTCATGAAATACGTTTGCCATTCGCTCTTGGGAAGAACTCTACGATCGTAGTTCTTGCCGAAAAAGTCGTCCGTCACGAGTACATCGCTCGTTCCCTTGGCTGGATCACCAGGAATGATATCGCGAATTATCATAATATGAGTATTGTCACACTCATCCAGAGTGGATTCGAATTCTGCTCTCAGCACTCCTTTTTCCATTTTGTGAAACGGCTTGCCTATGCCGTAATCCATACTGGCAATAATGATCGGCAAATTACCCTTCGCCTTGGCATCGAGAACTTTTCGCTTCAGGTCCTCGACATCATCGAAGGAGACCATCTCGTCCATCGTTCGACTGGCTGGAGGACCGGAGTTATCGTCTCCGGGGCCTTGTCTCGTGTATTTCACCATATCGCGATGAGCCAGGACGCAGCTTTTGTGCACGCCCGGATCGAACAGATTGAGAACAGCTTGAGAGCCATAGGCTTGCAAAAGAATGTGGTTGCCACCATCTTTCCTTTCCGCGCCTTCCTTCGTCTGTGTGATCAGTTGCTGTCGCTTGCCGTTCTTGACGGTGTAAACTTCCATGCCATTGTTGAGCAAATACGGGTGCTTATCGCCCTTACGACGTTCTCCGCTATATTCCAGCTTCTCCTTTCCGTCCTTGCCTTCCACCCAAATCTCGGATTTTTCGTGGCGCTGAACGAACTCCAACGAATCACACGGCTCGATTTTAGGTAGATTTTTTTCCTCACCCCATCGATTGGTGTAATAGAGGTGCGTATCGCGAATTTCGGGCTGATGTCCAAGAGCATTCATCGACGCAACTTGAAAGAGCTGCGAAGCGAACGAACGTTCATCCGGTAACCGAGGAAATTGAGTTGACTGATGAGAAGAAGGTTTTCGATTGCTATCATCCAACTTTACCTCTTTGCCTTGAAAACGCACTTTCCCTTCCAGGAGTGCATCAACAGTGACGCGTGCCACCACTGACGGTCTCCGTATAGCCAGCCGATACTGTGCGCTGGCAATGCGGCAAGCGTCACTAACAGCACCCTGATCGATGTCTCCAGGATCTGCGAGCTCTCGGGTCAACTGTCGGGCCACGACTACTTTCAGTGACTTAGGAACATCGGTTGCAGCGGTGTCCGAAAGAACACGTTCAATCTGTTGGTAAGTTTGAGCCAACTCCACTCGAGTACCAACTGGAGACTTGTACAGATCCCCCACTCTGGCGCGGTACTCTATCTGGGTCAAGTCACGTATCATCTCCATCTTTTCGGCGGTGGTCATTGAAGAACGCGATACGGCCGTAAAAAGCTTCTCTCTCGCCTGCGTCAAACCTTCAGTGTCCGGCTTCGGATCAGGTCCATCAATACCTTTGACTTTGACGGCACCGTCATCTGTTCGTTGTACAACCCATCCCTCTACACGAGCACCATTTCTGGTGACTGTGCAGATGAAGCTGCCTGTTTTGCTATCCTCGGTAACCTGGACCTGCCAGATCTCGGGTTTGCGTTGTCCCTCAGTCTGGTCGCGCATGCACTCGAGCTTCTTTCCATCAGCCCCTTTCAGCACATGATTGAAAAGATAATGGTTCGGCGACTCGGACGCACCAAACTTCACATTCTTGAAATCAACATCGAATACACCGGCAGCGTCAATGGCGTTAGCCTTGGGTTCAAGCTTTTTGGCCAGAGCTTGACTGATCATCTCGCTGGAGCAACCCGCTTCTAGCAACGAGTTGACATGTGCAAGCCGGGCACCGAGCGCCACTTTCGTCAGCAGATTGTCATTGCCCGGATTAGTGGAGCGATACAATTCTTGGGCGGCATCCGTAAATTTCTTCATCAGCTCAGGGTCTTTGGAGAACCGCTCCTTGACCAGCTTTTCAAATTTAGCAAAGGCAGGTTTGGCTTCTTCAGGAAGCTCAGGGACAGGGTTAGGGGCGGAGCAGAATTCAATCCGGTCAAAACTCAATTCAGCACTGGGCTCCAATATCTTTCTTTGAGCGGACGGACTTATCT